>JAAYUL010000090.1 GCA_012517675.1 Clostridiales bacterium
AATTTGGGTGGTACCGCGAATGAGTCTGTTCGTCCCGAACGCAGCGTTGGCTGTGTTCGGGATTTTTATTTTCCATGATATGTAAAGGAGTGTTCTGCGATGTTTGGCAACTGCAAAAAGTATATCCCGTTTCAGCCGGTCCGTCTGCCCGACCGCCGCTGGCCGGACAAAGTCATTGAAAAAGCCCCCGTCTGGTGCAGTGTGGACCTGCGCGACGGCAATCAGGCGCTGATCGACCCGATGAACCTGGAGGAAAAGCTGCGCTTTTTTCAGATGCTGGTGGACGTCGGGTTCAAGGAGATCGAAGTCGGATTTCCGTCCGCTTCGGAAACGGAATATGAAATTCTCCGCGCCCTGATCGAACGCAACCTGATTCCGGACGACGTGACCGTTCAGGTCCTGGTGCAGGCGCGGGAACACCTGATCCGCAAGACGTTTGAAGCCATTGAGGGCGCGAAAAACGTCATCATCCATTTTTACAACTCCACCTCCACGCTGCAGCGCAAGGTCGTGTTCCGCACCGACATGCAGGGCGTCATCGACATTGAGGTGGACGCCGCGAAGCTGGTCAAAAAGATGACGGAGGAGGAAGTGAAAAAGAGCGGGGCGAATATCCGTTTTGAGTATTCCCCGGAAAGCTTTTCCGGCACGGAAATCGACAACTCCATCCTGATCTGTGAAAAGGTCATGGAGGTCCTGCAGCCCACGCCGGAAAACAAGCTGATCCTCAACCTGCCCAATACGGTGGAAATGAGCACGCCCAACTGTTACGCCGACCAGATCGAGTATTTCTGCCGCAATATGAAAAACCGGGACTGCGTTCTCATCAGCCTGCATCCGCACAATGACCGCGGGACCGCCACGGCGGCCACCGAGCTAGGGCTGATGGCGGGGGCCGACCGCGTGGAGGGGACGCTGTTCGGCAACGGCGAGCGCACCGGCAACGCGGATATCATGGTGGTCGCCATGAACATGTACACGCAGGGTGTCGACCCGAAGCTCGATTTTTCCAATATGCGCAAGATTCAGGCGGTTTTCGAAAAATGCACCAAAATGAAGGTGCATGAGCGCCACCCCTACGCGGGCGACCTGGTGTTCACCGCGTTTTCCGGCTCCCATCAGGACGCCATTAAAAAGGGAAAGGACTACATGTCGCAGAGCGGCACGCCTTACTGGGAGGGTCCCTACCTGCCCATCGACCCGGCGGACGTGGGGCGCGAATATGAGCCGATCATCCGCATCAACAGCCAGTCGGGCAAAGGCGGCGCGGCGTTTGTCATGCAGCACACCTTCGGGTTCGATCTGCCGAAGTCCATGCACCCCGAATTCGGCGCCATGGTCAAGGCGGCCTGCGACGAGGCGGGCAGGGAACTGCAGCCGGAAGAGATTTACGGCATTTTCCGCCGCGAATATCTGGACGTCAGCTCGCCCTACAATCTGAAGCAGTATAAGCTGTACGAGGAGACCGACGTCGGGGAGAACACGCAGGTCCATTTTGAGGGGGTCGTTCGGTTCCATCATGAGGACCACGCGGTCAGCGCGTGCGGCAACGGGCCGATCAGCGCGTTCTTCCGCGCGATTTCCGGCGTGGGGATCCGGAATTTCAAATTTATTTCCTACAGCGAGCACGCCATTTCCTCCGGCGAGGATTCCAAGGCTGTTTCCTATATCCACCTGACCGCGCCCGACGGCAGGGATGTGTTCGGCGTGGGGATCGACAACAATATCAGCCTTGCGTCCATCAAGGGAATCATATGCGCCATCAACCGCGCGCAGTCAAAATCGTAAAAGGGGCGGTCAAAATGAAGGAATACAACATTGTTTTGCTCAAGGGCGACGGAATCGGGCCGGAGATCGTGACGCAGGCGGTCAAGGTGCTCCGCCGCGCGTCGGAAAAATTCGGCTTCGGCCTTTCGTTTGAGGAAGCGCTGCTCGGCGGCGCGGCCATCGACGCGACCGGCGTCCCGCTCCCGCAGGAAACCGTGGACCGGTGCAGGGCTGCGGATTCCACCCTGCTCGGCGCGGTCGGCGGGCCGAAGTGGGACTCCCTTCCCGGCAAGGTCCGCCCGGAAGCCGGCCTGCTCGGCATCCGCAGCGCGCTGGGGCTGTTCGCCAACCTGCGCCCGGCGGTCATTTTTGAGCAGCTGCGCGGCGCATCGCCGCTCAAGGCCGAAATCATCGGCGACGACCTCGACATCATGGTGGTGCGCGAGCTGACCGGCGGAATCTATTTCGGCGAGCGCGGCCGCGAAACCGTGAACGGCGTGGAATCGGCGCACGACACCGAGCGCTACTCCGTGCCGGAGGTGGAGCGCATCGCGCGCGTCGGCTTTGAAATGGCGAAAAAGCGCCGGGGCCGCCTTTGCAGCGTGGATAAGGCCAATGTGCTGGAATCCTCCCGCCTGTGGCGCGCGACGGTTGCAAGGATCGGAAAAGAGGAGTATCCTGAAATAGAACTCACCAACCTGTATGTGGACAATTGCGCCATGCAGCTGGTGCGCAACCCGAAGCAGTTCGACGTGATCGTCACGTCCAACATGTTCGGCGACATCCTGTCGGACGAAGCGTCCATGATCAGCGGTTCCATCGGCATGCTCGCTTCCGCCAGCCTGGGCGCGGGCAAGGCGGGGCTTTACGAGCCGATCCACGGTTCCGCGCCCGACATTGCGGGCACCGGAATGGCGAACCCGCTTGCCACCATCCTTTCCGCCGCCATGATGCTGCGGTATTCGCTGGAGGAGCCGCAGGCGGCGCAGGCGATTGAAGACGCGGTGGCAAAGGTGCTCAAAACCGCCCGCACGGCCGACATCTGGACCGAAGGGACAAAAAGGGTCACCTGTGAGGAAATGGGGGACCTGGTCTGCTCGCTGCTTTAAAATCCGGAAAATCGGAAGGGATAACATGGAAGATGTAATACGGGAAAAGGAACCCCTGACCTGGGGGAAGGGAATTCGCGACGGCCTGCCCATTTGTCTGGGGTACCTCAGCGTTTCGTTTGCCTTCGGCATGATGGCCACGCAGGGAGGAATGTCCCCCTGGGTGGCCCTGCTGATTTCCATGAGCAACCTGACCAGCGCGGGGCAGGTGGCCGGCACGGCGCTGATCCTGTCCGGCGGGCTTTACCTTGAGATCGCGGTGACCACGTTCGTCATCAACATCCGTTATATGCTGATGTCGCTCTCCCTTTCGCAGAAAATCGACGGCGCCATGGGCACCTTGCAGCGGCTGGCGCTCTCCTTCGGGGTGACGGATGAAATCTTCGCCGTTTCCATGCAGCAGAAGGGCGAGCTTGGCGCAAGGTACCTTTCGGGGCTGATGCTCACGCCTTACCTCGGCTGGTCGGCGGGCACGCTGCTGGGCGCCACGGCGACCGGGCTGCTTCCCGCCGCCGTGCGCACGGCACTGAATATTGCGATTTACGGCATGTTCCTCGCAATCATTGTTCCGCCCGCGCGTCATTCCCGCCCGGTGGCGCTGGTCATCGCCATTGCGGTCGCCATGAGCTGCCTGTTCCGCTGGACGCCCGGCCTGAACCGGGTTTCCACCGGCTGGGTCATCATCCTCTGCGCGGTTGCCGCTTCGGCTTTTGCCGCGCTGCGTTACCCGGTGCATGAAACGGAGGCGCAGGCATGACGGAACCAAGGGTTTTCATCAGCATTCTGATCATGGCGGGGGTGACCTACCTGGTCCGGATGCTGCCGCTGGTCATTTTCAAAAAAAAGATTACCAACCGGTTTGTCCGTTCCTTTCTGGCTTACGTGCCGTACGCCGTGCTGGCCGCCATGACCTTTCCGGGGATTCTGTATTCGACCGGAAGCGTGTCGTCCGCCGCGTTCGGGCTTCTGACGGCGCTGGTGCTTGCCTACCACAACAAGGGACTGCTGACCGTGGCGCTCGGCGCCTCCGCCGCGGTGTTCGCCGCGCAGCAGCTGCTTTCCCTCGCGGGCATGCAATAATTTCAAAACACAACTCCACGCGGGCTGCGTTCCCGTCCCGTGCCGCTTTGGAGTGAATTTCCCGGGCGGCATTTCGGAGGAATGAATCTTTGCGGTATCTTTATTCGTTTAACCGCCTCACGGAAAAATACATGTTTTTGGTTACGCCCGTCTGTCTGCTCATCGGCATTTCGTTTCCGGAGCAGACAGGCAGGCTGATTGTTTATGTTCCTTATGTTTTCGCGTTCATGACGTTCAGCGGAAGCCTGAAATCCTGTTTCCGCGATGTCGCCTGCGTGTTCCGCCGCCCCATTCCCCTTGCGGCGACGCTTTTCATGCTCCATTTTCTGCTTCCGCTTTTGACCCGCGCGGCGGGCGGACTGTTCTTTTCGCAGCATCCTTACCTGATTACCGGGATGGTGCTTGAATTTGTGGTTCCCAGCGCGGTGGTCAGCGTGATGTGGGTTTCAATTTACCGGGGGAGCGGTCCGTTTACCCTGTCGGTCGTATTGATGGACACGCTGCTGGCGCCGGTGCTGGTTCCCTTCAGCCTGAAGCTGTTTGTCGGCTCGTCCGTCCGCATGGACGCGCTCGGCATGATGCGCGAGCTGGTGTTGATGATTGCGGTTCCGGCGCTGCTCGCGCTTACGCTGAACCAGACGACAAAGGGAAAATATCAGGAGGCGCTTTCGCGGCGGCTGGCGCCGTTCGGGAAGATGGCGCTGATGTTTGTGGTCTGCGCCAATTCCTCGAAGGTCGCGCCGTTTGTGCGCGAAATGACGCCGCTGCTGTTCGAGGTCACCGCGGTCATGTTCTGCATCGCCTCCCTCGGCTTTGTGCTGGGCTGGCTCGGCGCGGCGCTGCTCCGGCAGAACCGGGAGTACGCCGTTTCCATGATGTTCAACACGGGGATGCGCAACATCAGCGCCGGCGCGGTGATCGCGGCCGCGTATTTCCCGCCCGCGGTGATTTTTCCCGTCATGATCTGCGATTTGTTCCAGCAGGTGCTCGCGGCGGTTTTTGCAAAGCTTTTTGCGGAAAAAGACGAAACCGGCGGCGAAAGCGAAGAAGAGGGCGGAAAATGATTTTTCCCGATCTCGATTTTTCCCCGCTTTTCCATGCGGCAAATGGGGTTGACGAAACCGTAAAAATAAGTTAAAATACAAACTATAATTTAAAGCGATGAAGCATTTTACACTTTAAATTGATAAAGCGATAAACTGAGAGGATGGGGTAATATGAAAAAGGTACTGGCAATGGCATTGGCCGGGCTCCTTGCGGTTTCCGCCACGGCGTGTTCCGCCAGCAGCGCCGCTTCCGAAACGTCCGCCGCGCAGTCGACGACGTCTTCGGCAGGCACGAAGGTGTTTCACATCGGCGTGGTTCAGCTTGTGGAGCATCCCGCGCTCGACGCGGCGTACAAGGGCTTTGTCGACGGCCTGAAGGAAGCGGGTTATGTCGACGGACAGAATATTAAGCTGGACTATCAGAACGCGCAGGGCGAGCAGGCAAACTGCCAGACCATCGCGACCAAGCTGGTCAACGACAAGTCCGACCTGATCCTCGCCATCGCGACGCCGGCGGCGCAGGCAGTCGCCAATACCACAAAGACGATCCCGATTCTGGTGACCGCGGTGACCGACCCGGCGGCAAGCAAGCTGGTTGCCTCCAACACCGCGCCGGGCGGCAATGTGACCGGGACCTCCGATCTGACGCCGGTGGAAGAGCAGATCAAGCTGCTCAAGCAGATCCTTCCCAAGGCGAAGAAGGTCGCCCTGCTTTACTGCTCCAGCGAATCCAATTCCAAAATCCAGGCGGACCTCGCGCGCAAGGCGGCTGCCGCCAACGGGCTGGAAACCGTCGACGCGACCGTTTCCAATTCCAATGAGATCCAGCAGGTCACGCAGTCCCTCGTCGGAAAGGTCGACGCGATTTACGCGCCCACGGATAATATGATTGCCGCCGGCATGGCGACGGTTTCCATGGTGGCGCAGGCGGCAAAGCTTCCCGTAATCGTGGGCGAGTCCGGCATGGTCACCAAGGGCGGCCTTGCCACGTACGGCATCAATTATTACGACCTTGGCAAGCTGACCGCGGCGCAGGCCGTGAAGATTTTGAAGGACGGCAAAAAGCCGGCCGATATGCCGATCGAATATTCCAAGAACTGCGACCTCACCCTGAATAAGGAAGTCGCGGCCAAAATCGGCATTACCTTCCCCCAGGAGCTTTTGGATAAGGCCGCTGCCGCCAGCAGTTCGGCCGCTTCCAGCAAATAGATCACAAAACTGCACAACGCGGCGATAAGGGCGGAAAGCCCTTATCGCTCATGTTGCGTTAAGGAGAAGTAGCAAATATGTCACTGTTTTTTCAGTCCCTGCTGGGCGCCACGGAAGGCGCGGTGGCGCAGAGTATTTTGTGGAGCATTATGACGCTGGGGGTTTACATCACCTTCAAGGTGCTCGATTTTCCGGACCTGACCGTGGACGGCAGCTTTGCGACCGGCGGCGCGGTCAGCGCGGTTCTGGTCACCCAGGGGGTCGACCCGCTTTTATCCCTGTTGATTGCGCTTCTGGCGGGCATGGCCTGCGGGTATGTCACCGGATTTCTGCACACCAGGCTGGAAATACCCGGCATCCTCGCGGGCATTCTGACCATGATTGCGCTGTATTCCGTCAACATCCGGATCATGGGGCAGTCCAACACGTCGCTTCTGGGCGTATCCACGATTTTTACCGTGCTTTCCGGCATGTTTGCCGGTATGAGCATGAACCTGCTCACCATTCTGGTCGGCTCCGTTTTCGCGGCTGCGGTCATCCTGCTGCTCTACTGGTTTTTCGGGACCGAAATCGGCTGTGCGGTTCGCGCGACGTGCAATAACGAATACATGGTGCGCGCGCTCGGCGTGAACACCAATTACACCAAGATTCTCGGGCTGGTGCTCAGCAACGGCCTTGTGGCGCTTTCCGGCGCGCTGGTCGCGCAGAACCAGGGGTACGGCGACGTTCAGATGGGCACCGGCACCATCATGGTCGGCCTTGCCTCCGTGATTATCGGCGAAGTGCTGATGGGCAGCCGGTTTTCGTTTGCCTACAAGCTGATTTCCGCCGTCGTTGGCTCCGTTATTTACCGCGTGATCATCGCGATCGTGCTTCAGATGGGCCTGCAGTCCACCGACCTCAAGCTGCTGACCGCCGCCATGGTGGCGGTTGCGCTCGCCATTCCGGTCGTGCGCAAAAGGATGCTGAAAAAAGCGCCGGAAGAGGAACAGGAGGATGCGGAATGATTCAGCTGAGCCATGTTTACAAAACGTTCAACGCGAATACCATCAACGAAAAAAAAGCGCTGGTCAATGTGAACCTCACAATTGAAAGCGGCGATTTCATCACGGTGATCGGCGGAAACGGCGCCGGAAAATCCACCATGCTGAACCTGATTGCCGGCGTGTTCCCCTGCGACGGCGGCCAGATCCTTCTGGACGGGGAGGATTTGACCCGCCAGCCGGAATACAGGCGCGCAAAGCTGCTGGGAAGGGTTTTTCAGGACCCGATGATGGGCACCGCTTCCGAAATGGGGATTGAGGAAAATCTGGCCATGGCGTACCGCAGGGGGCGGCGGCGCAGCCTGCGCTGGGGCATCCGCCAAGAAGAGCGCGCGCTGTACCGGGAAAAGCTGAAAACGCTGGAGCTTGGCCTGGAAGACCGCCTTTCCAGCAAGGTCGGCCTGCTTTCCGGCGGACAGCGGCAGGCGCTCACCCTGCTGATGGCGACGCTGCAAAAGCCGCGCCTGCTCCTTCTGGACGAGCACACCGCCGCGCTGGACCCGAAAACGGCCCGCAAGGTGCTGGAGCTAACCGATGAAATTGTGGAGCGGGACCGTTTGACCACCATGATGGTGACCCACAACATGCGCGACGCGATCCGTCTGGGCAATCGTTTGATCATGATGCACGAGGGCAGGATCATCCTCGACATCATGGGAGAAGAAAAGAAAAAGCTCGAAGTCAAGGACCTGCTGGAAATGTTTGAAAAAGCAAGCGGCAGCGAAATGGACAACGACCGGATGCTGCTTTCCTGAACCAAAACCAAGGATCCCTCCGCCTCTTTCGGGGCGGGGGGATTTTCTGCGCCGGGACAGGCCGCCTGCGCCCCGTCGGCCGCCCGCTTTTCTGCCGCTGCTTTCTTGGCGGAAAAGGGAAATTATGCTATAATCGAATCGGGTGATTTTATGAAAAAAGGAAAGATTCTTCGAATCGTGCTTTCCCTGCTTGCGGCGGGGGGCATTGTCTGGTTCTGCATCCCGATTTTCTGGAATGTTTGCAATGTCGGCAACCTGAGCGGCCTGGCCCTGTGCTTCCTTGTGCTTGCGGCCTGCGTGTTTTACAGGCGGATTCGGGAAAAATGCGGGAAATCAAAAGGGGTAAGAATCGCGTGGCGGGCGGCCTGCGTCCTGTTCTGCGCCGGCGTGCTGTGGGCCGGATTTCTGACCTGGCTGATGGTTTCGGGCGCCGGGAATCCTCCGCCGGCACACGCGACGGCCGTGGTGCTCGGCAGCAAGGTTTCGGGGGAAAATCCAAGCGCCGATCTGACGGCCCGCATCGAAACCGCGGCCGCGTACCTGAAGGCGCACCCCGAAGCGAACTGCGTGGCCAGCGGCGGCAAAGGCCCGGGGGAGCTTGTGTCGGAGGCCTCCGTCATCAAAAAATACCTGGTCAGCCTGGGGGTCGGCGCTTCGCGCATCGCCTTGGAGGAGGGGTCCGTCAACACGCGGCAGAATTTTGAATATTCCCTGAAAATCATTGAGGAAAAGGGATGGAGCCGCGACCTTGCCGTGGTCACGGACGAATACCACCAGTACCGCGCCGGGCGGATCGCAAAGCAGCTGGGGGCAACGCCGTATTCCGTCAGCGCGCCCACGCCGTGGTACATTTTTTCCGCCTGCTACATGCGGGAGCTTCTGGCGCTGACCAAATTTGTGCTGATTCCATGATTTTTTTTGCCGAAGTGGACATTCTGTGCCGCGGCATAGTATAATAAGAAAAATAGCAATGGAGGTATGGTATGGAATCGTTGCTCATCAGGGGTGCAGAAATCATGGACCCTTCCTGCGGACGCGACGAAACCGCGGATATTCTGATTTCACAAAATAAAATAGAAGCCGTCGGCAAAAACCTTTCCTGCGAAACCGCGCGGGAGGTGGACGCCGCCGGCCTGATTGCCGCGCCGGGCCTTGTCGACCTGCACGTGCATCTGCGCGACCCGGGTTTCCCGAAAAAGGAAGATCTGTTTTCGGGCTGCCGCGCCGCGGCCGCCGGCGGGGTGACCAGCCTGATGTGCATGCCGAACACCAGCCCGGTCACGGATAATCCCGAAACGGTGCGGTACATCCTGTCGAAGGCGGAAACGGCGGACGCCCGCGTGTATGTCGCCGCCGCCATTACCCGGGGTCTGCACAGCGCGGAGCTGTGCAGCCTGAAGCTGCTCAAGGAGGCGGGCGCCGTTGCGCTGAGCGACGACGGCCGCCCCGTGGTCAACACCGCGCTGATGGCGCAGGCCATGCGGAAAGCCCCGTCTCTCGGGCTGAAGGTCATGGCGCACTGCGAGGACTTGTATCTTTCCGAAGGCGGGAAAGTCAACGAGGGCGAAATTTCCGCCGCGCTTCACGTGCCCGGCGTGCCCGCGGCGGCGGAGGACTGCGCCACCGCGAGGGAGATCGCGCTTGCCGCCGCCTACAATGTACCGGTGCACATCTGCCATGTCAGCACGAAAACGGCCGTCGCGCTGATCCGCGACGCAAAGCGCCGGGGCGTTCCGGTCACCGCCGAAACCGCGCCGCACTATTTTTGCCTGACGCAGGAGGAGCTGCGGAAGAAGGACGCGGATTACCGGATGAGCCCGCCGCTGCGCACGGAAACCGACCGGCTCGCCGTTGTCGCGGGGCTGGCGGACGGCACGATCGACATCATCGCGACCGACCACGCGCCGCACACACCGGCGGAAAAATCCGATTTTCTGGGCGCGCCGAACGGCGTGATCGGCATGGAAACAAGCCTTGCCGCCGGCATCACGTTTTTGGTGGGACAGCATCATTTTTCCATGATGAAGCTTCTGGACCTGATGAGCACCGCGCCGGCAAAGCTGCTCGGCATTCCCGCGGGAACGCTCGCGCCCGGCGCGGCCGCCGACCTGGTGCTGTTTGACCCGGCGGAGGAATGGGTCGTTTATAAAAACCACCTGCACGGGAAAAGCAGAAACGCCGTGTTCAAGGGGAGAAAGCTGACCGGCAGGGTGAAAATGACGGTCTGCGGCGGCAGAATTGTATATCACGATGAAAATTACGGAGGATGATTATGGCACTGGACAGACTCATTGAAAAAATTACGGAACTGCAAAACCCCACGGTGGCGGGGCTTGACCCCAAGCTCGGCTATATTCCGGCGTCGATCCGGGAACGCGCGTTCGCGCGGTACGGCGAAACGCTGGAGGGCGCCGCGGCGGCCCTGCTGGAATTCAACAAGGGGCTGATCGACGCGCTGTGCTCCGTTGTGCCCGCCGTCAAACCCCAGTGCGCTTATTATGAGATGTACGGCTGGCCGGGCGTGAAGGCGCTGCACGATACCATTGCATACGCGCGGGACAAGGGCATGTTCGTCATTACCGACGGAAAGCGCAACGACATCGGCGCCACCATGGAGGCCTACGCCGCCGCGCACCTCGGCAGTGTAACGGTCGGCAGCGCGGAGTACACGCCGTTCGGCGGCGATGCGCTCACCGTCAACGGCTACCTCGGCTCCGACGGGATCAATCCGCTGCTTACCGTCTGCCGCGAAAAGGACAAGGGGATTTTTGTTCTGGTCAAAACCTCGAACCCGTCCTCGGGGGAGCTGCAGAATCAGGTGTTTGAAGGCGGCGACACGCTTTACGCCACGGTGGGCAAGCTCTGCGAGGAGTGGGGCGAGCAGCTGCCGGGCAAATACGGCTATTCCGGCGTGGGCGCCGTGGTGGGCGCGACCTATCCGGAGCAGCTGCGGGAGCTGCGGCAGTCGCTGACCCGCACCTTCTTCCTTGTGCCCGGCTACGGCGCGCAGGGCGGCGGCGCGAAGGACGTTGCCCCGGCGTTCGACCAAAACGGCCTCGGCGCGGTGGTCAACGCCTCGCGCTCCATTATGTGCGCCTGGCAGAAAAACGGGGCGGCCGAGCAGGATTTCGCAAAGGCCGCGGCACAGGAGGCTGTGCGCATGCGCAACGAAATCACGGCGGAAATCGGGAAAATCACGCTGAAATGACCCGCTTGCGGACAAACGGCGAAAAAACGGGGGAGTAATCGAATGAAATACGACACCATGCTGTGCGGTCTGATCCGGAAAAACCGGCTGGCGGAAGATATTTTCGACTTTACGGTGGAAGCGGGAAAGCTTGCCGAAGCGGCATGTCCCGGCCAGTTTGCGCATATTTACGTGCCCGGCAAAACGCTTCGCCGCCCGATTTCGATCTGCGAGATCGACAGGGACCATAAAACGCTGCGCTTTGTCTTTCAGGTGCGCGGCGAGGGCACGCGGCTTCTGTCGCAGGCGGAGCCCGGCGACCGGCTGGACATCCTTGCGCCGCTCGGCCGCGGCTTCGACCTCGGCGGCACGGGCCGCAAAGCGGTTTTTGTGGGCGGCGGCATCGGGGTCCCGCCTCTGCTGGAAGCGGCGAAGCCGTTCGGCGAAAACGCCGCGGTGCTGGCGGGGTTCCGCAGCGGAAACGCGGTGATTTTAAAGGAAGACTTTGAACGCGCCGGAAACCGCGTGATGATTGCGACCGACGACGGGTCTTCCGGGCACCACGGCCTTGTGACCGACCTGCTCGCCGGGCTGGCGTGCGACGTGATCTTTGCCTGCGGTCCCACGCCCATGCTCAAGGCGGTCTGCCGCGCGGCAAAGGAGCGCGGGGTCCCCTGCCAGGTTTCGCTGGAACAGCGCATGGCCTGCGGCGTCGGCGCGTGCCTCGGCTGCGCGGTCCGGCTCCGGCGGGAAACCGGGGAGGAATATTACGGGCATGTCTGCAAGGACGGCCCGGTATTTGACGCCGCGCAAGTGGTTTGGGAGGATTGAACATGGCTGATTTACAGGTCAATATTGCGGGCGTCCCGCTGAAAAACCCGCTGATCGCCGCTTCCGGAACCTTCGGCTTCGGCCGTGAATACAGTGAATTTTACCCGCTTTCCACGCTGGGCGGCATTTCCTGCAAGGGGATCACCCTGCGGGAGCGCCCCGGCAACCCGCCGCCGCGCATTGCGGAAACGCCGTCCGGCATGCTGAACGCGGTCGGGCTGCAAAACCCCGGTGTCGACCACTTTATTGAACGCGACCTTCCGTGGCTGAAAACCCAGGGAACGGTGATTATCGCGAATATTGCGGGGAACACGCCGGAGGATTACTGCAAAATGGCGGAAAAGCTTTCGGGAACGGATGTGGACATGGTGGAGCTGAACATCTCCTGTCCGAATGTCAAACAGGGCGGGGTTCAGTTCGGCACCAGCTGCGCCGGTGTGGAAAGCATCACCGCCGCGGTGCGCCGTTTCTGCAAAAAGCCGCTGATGGTCAAGCTTTCCCCCAATGTGAGCGACATCGGCGAAATCGCGGCGGCGGCGGAAGCGGCCGGCGCGGACGCCATCTCCATGATCAACACCCTCACGGGGATGCGGATCGACATCAACACCCGCCGCCCGGTTCTCCGGAACAATACGGGCGGGCTTTCCGGCCCCGCGCTGCTTCCGGTCGCCGTGCGCATGGTGTGGCAGGCGTCGCGGCGCGTCAAGATCCCGATCGTCGGGATGGGCGGAATCTCCCAATGGCAGGACGCGGTCGAGCTTTTGCTCGCGGGCGCTTCCGCGCTGCAGATCGGCACGGCGTTCTTTACCGACCCGTACGCGCCGGTCAAAATCCGGGACGGTCTGCAGCAGTACCTTGACCGCAATGGAGTCGCGTCCGTTGCGGAGCTCACCGGGGCAATCCGCCCATGGTAGCGCAATCATGCAGAACCCGTTCTCACCGCGATGGCATTTCTTCCTTGTGAGGACCGGTTCTGAAACAGGAGCAATGGTGAGATATGACTCGTATTCTTCTTGTGCGCCACTGCGAGGCGATGGGCAACACGCAGGGGGTGTTTCAGGGGCAGATCGACTGCGACATCAGCGGGAACGCCCCCGCGCAGCTGGAGCTGCTGGCGCTGCGGTGCCGCAATATGCCGATTGACGTGATGTATTCCAGCCCGCTCACGCGCGCGTATAAAACAGCCTGCGCGATCGACCGCTACCATCATCTTCCCATTCACAGGGACAGGCGGCTGATGGAGATCAACGGCGGCGAATGGGAAGGGAAGGCGTGGAAGGATTTGCCGTCGCTTTTTCCCGAAGAAGCCCTTCAGTGGAACACCTGCCCCTGGGAATTCGCCCCGAAGGGCGGGGAGTCCATGCGCAGCGTTTACGACAGGATGTGGCGCGCGATGACGGACATTGTGGACCGGAAC
>JAAYUL010000091.1 GCA_012517675.1 Clostridiales bacterium
AGCTTCCGGGTCTGGACTGCGGTTCCTGCGGGGCCCCGTCCTGCCGCGCCCTCGCGGAGGACATCGTGCGCGGACAGGCGGATAAAAATCAGTGTATCTTTATTATGCGGGAAGAAATCAAGAACGTTGCCGCCGCGCTGACTTCAATGGGCGCGAACTTTCCAAACAGCGGGCAGGGAGGAGAGGAAAAATGACCGTACAGGAATTGAGTGAAAAACTGCGGCTGGAGGTGATCTCCGGCGGAGAAGGCCTTCAGAGGACGATCGCGGGCGGCTACACCGGCGACCTTCTCAGCTGGGTCATGGCGCGCCTTCCGGCGGATTACGCATGGCTCACCGTGATGGGAAACGTGAACGTGGTGGCCGTGGCGAGCCTGAAAGACGCCGCCTGTGTGATTTTAACGGAATCAACCGCGCTGGACGAGAACGCGCTGGCCAAGGCCCGGCAGGAAGAAATCGCGGTACTTTCTTCCCCGAAAAACAGCTTTGACCTGGGCGCGGCGCTTTACGCGCTTTTGTCATAATGCGCGTTTTTTACGACTTTCATCTTCACTCGTGCCTTTCTCCCTGCGGCAGCGACGACATGACCCCGAACAATCTGGTCAACATGGCCTGCCTGCTCGGCTACGACGTCATCGCGCTCACCGATCACAATTCTTGCCTGAATACCCCCGCGGCGGTACAGGTGGGGCAAAAGGCGGGCGTTCTGGTCATCCCGGGCATGGAGCTCTGCACACGGGAGGAAGCGCATGTGGTCTGCCTGTTTCCCAATGTGGGCGCGGCGATGGAATTCAACCGCTATGTCGCGGCGCATGGGCACGGGCACAGGAACCGGCCCGAAATTTTCGGCGAGCAGTGGATCATGGATGAAAACGATTCGATTGTGGGCAAAGAAGAGTCGCTTTTGCTCGACGCGGCCGACATCGGCGCCGGGGAGGCGGCGGACAAGGCCCGCAGTCTTGGGGGAACGGCTTTTCCCGCCCATGTGGACCGAAGCTCTTACAGCGTGATTTCCAGCCTCGGCTCCCTGCCGGAGGAAGCAAAATTCACCGCGGTCGAAATCAGCAGGCGCGGCGATGTGCGGCAGGTGCTCAAAGCAAACCCGGAGCTGAACGGCAAGCTTTTGCTGTTTGATTCCGACGCTCACCGGCTGGAGGATATGCCGGAACCGCGCGCCTGGCTTGAGCTTCCTGAAAAAACGCCGGAATGTCTTATTTCGGTTCTAAACGGCGAGCGTGAGACAGTAAGCGGAAATGGTTGAAAGGAGCGCGCACACAGCCTTTATTTGGACAATATTCCAAGATAAAACAATAAAATTTGTTATTAAAATGACACAAAATTATAGAAATTGTAAGTCTGTTATGATATACTGAAAACAATAAAAATGCAAGAAAATGTGTGGCCCCAACTGTCTGAACTTTACTTGCGTTTTATTTATACAAGGAGGAACAAGCATGCAGAAACGGATCAGCAACCTGCCTTTCAAGGGTACGCCCGAGCAAAAACAAAAGCTCGACGAAATTATTGAACGGCACAGGGAGCAAAAGGGCGCAATCCTGCCCGTACTGCAGGAAGCGCAGGAAGTGTACGGTTATCTTCCTGTGGAAGTGCAGGGAATGATTGCGGAAGGGCTCGGGGTTTCGCTGGAAGAAGTTTACGGTGTCGCCACTTTTTATTCCCAGTTTTCCCTGACACCCAAGGGGAGGTACAATATCTCCATCTGCCTCGGTACGGCCTGTTACGTCAAAGGCGCCGCCGCAGTGCTGGACAAGATTTCTTCCGTTCTGGGGATTCAGCCGGAAGAATGTACTCCCGACGGAAAATTTTCACTTACAGCCTGCCGCTGTGTGGGCGCGTGCGGCCTTGCGCCGGTACTTACCGTTAACGGTGATGTTTACGGCAGAATGACGCCGGACGAGGTGGAACAGATCCTTGCCAAATACGAATAAATGCAGGAACTGTCTTTAAATGTGATGGACATTGCGCAAAATTCCATTTCCGCGGGGGCAACGCTGGTCGAGATTTCCGTAAAGGAAGATTCTGCGACCGGAGAAATGGCCATCGTGATACGGGACAACGGCCGCGGCATGACCGCCGAACAGGCGGCGAGCGTAACGGACCCGTTTTACACCACAAGGACCACACGGAAGGTGGGCCTTGGGGTTCCGCTTTTTAAGATGGAGGCGGAAATGACGGGGGGCAGCTTTCGGATTGATTCAAAGCCGGGAACGGGAACTACGGTAACGGCGAAATTTGTCACTTCCCATGTGGACATGATTCCTCTGGGCGACATTGACGCCACAATTCGGCTTTTGATTGCCTGCAACCCCAATTTGGATTTTGTGTATTGTCGTCGAAAAAACGAGCGCGGGTTTACGCTTGACACGCGTGAGCTGCGTAATGCCCTTGGGGGCGAAGTTCCGCTGGATTCTCCGGAAGTTCAGGTATGGATCGAGGAATATCTTGCGGAGCAGACTCAAATGATAAAGGAGGAAACATCCGTATGAAGTCTTTGGAAGAGCTTCAGGCGATACGCGACAAAGCGCGCAGAGGAGTGTCCCTGCGCGGGCAGAATGATAACGCAGTGCGCGTTTTGGTCGGAATGGCCACCTGTGGAATTGCGGCGGGCGCGCGCCCGGTGCTGAACGCCATTGTGGAGGAAGTTGCCAAACGCAACCTGCAGAATGTCATTGTAACGCAGACCGGCTGCATCGGGATCTGTCAGTTTGAACCGGTGGTAGAGGTCGTTTCACCGCAGGGGGAAAAGGTAACTTATGTAAAAATGACACCTGAAAAGGCGCTTCGTGTGGTAAACGACCATTTGGTAAACGGCAACGTGGTAACAGAATATACCATTGGCGCCAATTCAAACTAAGGAGGATCAACCATGTATCGTTCCAATGTACTGGTTTGCGGCGGTACCGGCTGTACCTCTTCAAACAGTGAAGAAATCATCACCCGGCTTAAAAAAGAGATCGCGGCGCACGGCCTGGAAAAGGAAGTCAATGTTATTCGGACCGGATGTTTCGGCCTTTGCGCGCTCGGCCCGATTATGGTGGTTTACCCGGAAGGTTCCTTTTACAGCAGAGTCACCCCGGACGATGTTCCGGAAATTGTGGAGGAGCATCTTTTAAAGGGAAGAATCGTAAAACGGCTGCTGTATCAGGAGACCATTGTCAACGACAGCACCATCCGTTCGCTGAACGATACCCCGTTCTATGCCAAGCAGAACCGTGTCGCGCTGCGCAACTGCGGCGTGATCAACCCGGAAAACATTGAGGAATATATCGCGGAGGACGGCTACAGCGCTCTGGGCAAGGTTCTCACGGAAATGACGCCCGAGCAGGTCATCGAGGAGGTCAAGGCCTCCGGTCTGCGCGGCAGAGGCGGCGCGGGCTTCCCGACCGGCCTCAAATGGAGCTTTGCCGCAAAGAATCAGGCGGACCAGAAATACGTCTGCTGCAACGCGGATGAAGGCGACCCGGGCGCGTTTATGGACCGTTCCATTCTGGAAGGCGACCCCCATTCCGTACTGGAAGCCATGGCGATCGCCTGCTATGCAATCGGCGCTTCGCAGGGCTACATTTATGTGCGTGCGGAATACCCGATTGCGGTCAAGCGTTTGCAGATTGCCATCAACCAGGCGAGGGAATACGGCCTGCTGGGCAAGAATATTTTCGACACCGGCTTTAATTTCGACATCGACCTCCGCCTCGGCGCGGGCGCGTTTGTCTGCGGCGAAGAAACCGCGCTCATGACCTCCATCGAGGGCAAACGCGGCGAACCGAGACCGCGTCCTCCGTTCCCGGCTCTGAAGGGCCTGTTCCAGAAGCCGACCATCCTGAACAACGTGGAAACCTACGCCAACATCGCGCAGATCATCCTGAAAGGCGCGGACTGGTTCGCCTCCATGGGCACGGAAAAATCCAAGGGAACCAAAGTGTTCGCCCTGGGCGGAAAAATCAAGCACACCGGCCTGGTGGAAGTTCCCATGGGCACCACGCTGCGTGAAATCGTGGATGAAATCGGCGGCGGCGTGCCGGACGGCCACACCTTCAAGGCGGCGCAGACGGGCGGCCCCTCCGGCGGATGTATCCCCGCTTCGGAGCTGGACATTCCGATCGACTACGACAACCTGCTTTCCATCGGTGCCATGATGGGCTCCGGCGGACTGATCGTCATGGACGACACCACCTGCATGGTGGACATTGCGAGATTCTTCCTGGAATTCACCGTGGACGAGTCCTGCGGAAAATGCACGCCCTGCCGCGTCGGCACAAGGCGCCTGCTTGAAATTCTGAAAAAGATCACAAGCGGAAACGGCACCATGGAAGATCTTGACCGCCTTGAGGAGCTGTGCTACTACCTGAAAGAAAATTCGCTCTGCGCTCTGGGACAGACCGCGCCGAACCCTGTGCTTTCCACCCTGCATTACTTCCGCGACGAATATATCGCGCATGTGAAAGACCACCGCTGCCCCGCGGGCGTCTGCAAAGCGCTCACCAATTATTATATTCAGCCCGACAAATGCCGCGGCTGCACGCTGTGCGCGCGCAACTGTCCGGTGGGGGCGATTTCCGGAAAGGTTAAGGAACCCCATGTGATCGATACCCAAAAATGTATTAAGTGCGGCGCCTGTATGGAGAAATGCAAATTCGGCGCCATTGTGAAAAGATAAGAAAGGAGTGTGCCAACATGGAGAACATGGTTAATATTAAAATCAACGGCATGCCCCTCTCGGTGCCGAGCGGATCTACCGTATTGGAAGCAGCCAGAATGGCGGGAATCGACATTCCCACCCTTTGTTACCTGAAAGGAATCAATGAGATCGGCGCCTGCCGTATGTGCGTGGTGGAGGTCAAGGGCGCGCGTTCTTTGGTCGCTTCCTGCGTTTATCCGGTCAATGAGGGAATGGAAGTTCAGACCAATACCCCGAAGATACAGAAATCCAGAAAAATGACGCTGGAAATGCTGCTTTCGGTTCATAACAAGGATTGCCTTGCCTGCAAACGCAGCGGAAACTGCGAATTCCAAACACTCTGCAACGAGATGGGCATTGAAGATTCCAACCGCTTTGAAGGTGCGATGCCGGACGCTTCCACGGACGAGTCCACCCTGCATCTGGTGCGCGACAATTCCAAGTGCATTCTCTGCCGCCGCTGTGTTGCGGCCTGCGAGGCGCAGCATGTGGCGGTCATCGGCCCCAACAACCGCGGGTTTGACACCCACATCGCCAGCCCGTTTGAACGCTCCCTCAACGAGGTTCCGTGCGTTTCCTGCGGCCAGTGCATTGTGGTCTGCCCCACGGGCGCGCTGACCGAGCGCGACCAGTGCGACGAAGTGATGGCGGCCATCAACGACCCCGAAAAATTCGTGGTGGTTCAGACCGCCCCCGCCATTCGTGCAACGCTCGGCGAATGCTTCGGCATGCCGGTCGGCAGCAATGTCAAGGGAAAAATGGTCGCGGCGCTGCGCCGCCTCGGTTTCGACAAGGTGTTCGACACCGATCTGGGCGCGGACCTCACCATTGTGGAGGAAGCCAACGAGCTGCTGGAGCGCGTGAAGAACGGCGGCCCGCTGCCGCTGATCACCTCCTGCTCGCCCGGATGGATCAAATTCTGCGAATACTATTACCCGGAGCTTCTGCCGAATGTTTCCAGCTGCAAGTCGCCGCAGCAAATGACCGGCGCGGTGATCAAAACCTGGTACGCGCAGCAGAATCATATCGATCCGAAGAATATTGTGGTCGTCAGCATCATGCCCTGCACCGCGAAGAAATTCGAAGTCAAGCGCGACGATGAGGAAGCGGCCGGTGTTCCGGATGTGGATATTGCCCTTACCACCCGCGAGCTTGCCCGCCTGATTAATATGGCGCATATCAATTTCGCCCGCCTGCCGGACGAAGAGTTTGACCCGGCGCTCGGGATTTCGACCGGCGCGGCGGCGATTTTCGGCGCAACAGGCGGCGTGATGGAAGCGGCGCTCCGCACCGCGGCGGAAAAACTGGAAGGGCGCAGCCTTGATTCCGTGGATTACAAGGAAGTGCGCGGCACCCAGAGCCTGAAAGAGGCGGTGTACCATGTGGGCGGCATGGATATCAAGGTGGCGGCGGTCAGCGGCCTGAACAATGCCGATGAGCTTTTGAAAAAGGTCAAAAACGGCGAGGGCGGCTATCATTTCATCGAAATCATGTGCTGCCCGGGCGGCTGCGTAAACGGCGGCGGCCAGCCGATTCAGCCCGCGTCGGTCCGCAGCTTTACGGATCTGATCGGTGACCGGTCCAAGGCGCTTTATGAGGAAGACAAAAATCTTCCGCTGCGCAAGAGCCATGAAAACCCGATCATCAAAATGCTTTACAAGGAGTATTTTGAAACCCCCGGCAGCCATAAGGCGCACGAGGTGCTGCATACCAGCTATACCCCAAGAAAAAGATATTAAACCCGTCTTCGGGCGGAGCCGGTTTCGGCTCCGCCCGTTTTTCATTCCCCGAAAAGAGATCTCTCAGAAGCGATTCCTTCTTGTTCCAGTGAACGGCGTGAGACCGGGAAGGTCTTAACGACTTGCGGGAGAATGGGGAAGGCTCCGAACCGGGGAAGACTGCTCAATTGGCAATCGGAACATGTTAACGGCATAACACGGATTAAAACAGATATCGCGAAGCACTGAGCCGCTGCCGGCTTTTCAGCCGGCAGCGGCTCAGTTTTTGCTTGTTCCAGGAATCTCTGCTGCTTTTTAAAACGAATTCCATCCGGTCAAACCATCCGTTTTTCCAGAGCAGCGAATGGGGATCATCCAAGCTTTGAGAATGGCTGTCGTCCGGGATGTCTTATTTCAAAGCAATCACAATGGCAGCAACATCTCTGGTGTGTGTCCCTGTGTTTCTGCTTCCCGGCCCTTGCGTCCAAATCATGCTTCCGTTTGCACCCATTCTTTCACGCAAAATCCGTTTTGCCAGGCAAGCAGGAAGGAAAAATCAGGCGGGAACAAGTTTTGTAAAACCTTATTCGGCCTTCCCGGATATGATGCGGTTTGTATAGGACTCTTTGATCTGTTTCTGATTATAATTGATCTGGTAATTTTTATTGAAAATCGCGGAATAAAGAATATCCAGCACATATTCAAAGGAGATTTGAGAAGCGAAGCCGGCCACCTTGGAGCCGAAGCTTTCATCCAAAGGGACGCGCAGAACAACGTCGCATTGCCGGGCAAGCTGCGATTTGTCGTTCGCGGTCAAAATAATGCTGCGGATGCGGTGGGAACGAAAAATTTTGATAAATGAATCATAGTCGTACTGGTGCGCGCTGTATGTTACAAAAAAAACGCAGTCTTCCGGTGTGGCGTTTCTCGCGCTGAAGGAAGCCTCGTGGTTTTCGTCGGCCAAAATGACATAACGGTCGATTTTAATCATGCGGTTTTTGAAAATCATCGCGCGAATATAGGAATCCCCTTTGGCAAAAATAAAAAGACGGCGGCTTTCATCAATATATTTCACGGCTTTGGCAAAAGCGACAGGGTCCAGCATCTGATGCGTCCTCTCAATGTTGTCGCTGATGAGCAGAGCCAGCTTGTTGCTGATGGTATAGACGTTGTCGCCGGGAGAAAACGGCATGTTCGCGTCCACCTTGCTGATGTCCTGATACTGGTGGTTGATTTCTTTGATCAACTGGATTTTAAAATCCCGAAAACCGGAAAATCCTAATTTCTGGCAAAAGCGGACTACCGTGGCGTTGGAGGTATACGTGCCCTTTGCCAGCGCGGAAATGGTCAGGGAATCCAGGACATTGAGATTTTCAATCAAATAGCAGATGATGGATTTTTCCGTTGCCTTATACACGGCCAGGTCGTTCAGCTTTTCCAATATCATTCGTATCCAACCTTTCTCAGTCTATTGTAACAAAATAATCAGCACAAACAAAGCCAATATTATGAACATTTTTTCCACAAACATGCGAAATCACTTTGTTGGAAATGAACATTTTTTCCACAATGGCGCTGCCATATTTACTTCAATAAATACGAAAGTTATACTTGCAATAGATCAAGCGCCTCACGAAGGCAAGAAGGGGGAAACCAATAAAATGAAATTAGGCATTATTGGCGCGGGCATGATTGTGAACGACTTCCTTCCTTCCGCGCATTTGATTCCGGGCCTGGAACTGGATTCCATCTGCGGAATGGAAAGTGATTTGCCCGTTATGAACAGTTTGAGCCGGCAATATGACATTCCGCATGTTTACACAAGCTATGAAGAAATGCTGAACCAAAAGCTGGACCTGGTTTATGTGGCCGTGCCGAATTTCCTTCATTATTCCATTTCCCGCATGGCGCTGGAGCACGGACAGAACGTGTTTGTGGAAAAGCCGATGGTGGCCCATTACCGGGAAGCCCAGGAACTGTTTTCCCTTGCGGAACAACAGGGCGTTATGATTTTTGAAGCCATTACCAATCAATATCTGACCAATTATCAACTGATACGCGAAAACCTTGCAAAGCTTGGCGAGATTCGACTGGTCCGCATGGATTATTCCCAGTATTCCAGCCGCTACGAAAAGTTTAAAGAAGGACTTGTCCTGCCTGCTTTCGACCCCGCAAAGGCGGGGGGCGCTCTTATGGACCTGAATATATACAATCTGCATTTTGTAACGGGACTTTTCGGCACACCGAAAAGCTACCGGTATTATCCCAATCTCATCCGCGGAATCGACGTATCCGGTGTCATGGTCATGGAGTATGCGGGCTTTCTCGCGACTCTTACGGCGGCCAAGGATTCCTGTTCGCCGAGTATCAGCGTCATTCAGGGCGATCAGGGATACCTGACGCTGAACACGCCGGCCAACACCTGCACCTCCTTTGACGTTGTTCTCAACGGAAAAGAACCCAAGCGTGTTGCCGCGAACGCTTTCAGCCACCGCATGACGGAGGAGTTCATCGCCGTTACCAATATCATTTCCCGTAATGATACCGTCATGTACCGAAAAACGCGCAGCCACAGCCTTCTGGTCAGCGAAATCCAGACAAAGGCCAGGATTAACGCGGGAATCCGTTTTCCCAATGACGATTGACGGTCCCAAAAAAATTCACTGTTTTCTTTCCGCCGTTTTAGCTATCGCGATAGGTTAAAATATAATTTGTATGAAATGAAAAAAGTCGGGAGGATGATAATCAGGAATCTGCAGTCCTTGGTTCGTTCTTGTGTTGTAAAAAAGAGGAGGAGTATCAATGAAACATAAAATAGCATCGGCATTTCAAAAGTTCGGCCATGTTATTGTTGACCCGATTTTGTACCTTGCCGTTGTTGGAATTGTCCTGGCGGTCAGCACGCTGTTCTCGCTGGGCAGCGGACTCGTTGCCAATATCGGCACGCTGCTGAGCGCCATGACGAACAGCGCCATTATCGGAAATCTTCCGGTTGTTCTGTGCGTCGGCCTGACGGCGGGCTTTGCGAAAAAGCAAAAAGCCAATGCCTCCGTATTCGGCCTGATTACTTATTTAATGTTCCTGTATGCGAACAACGCGTATCTGACCATGACCAATCAGCTGGTGAAAAGCGGTGCCGCAGGCATGGGGCTTTTCGCCACCGGCCAGGCGAGTGTTCTGGGCGTTCAGGTCACCGACCTGAACGTATTCGGAGGCGTTATCATCGGCTGCCTCGCCGGCTGGATTTACAACAAGGCGATTGACATCAAAGTTCCGGAGGTCCTGCGCATCTACGGCGGGCCGCGTCTCGCCCTGCTGATCATGATTCCGGTCATGATCGTGTTCTCCATTCTCGCAACCATTGTCTGTCCTCCGGTTGCTTCCTTTATCAACAGCGCGTCCAGCTTTATCAATACCTCCGGCGGTTTCGGCGTATTCCTGTTCGGCTTCCTGAACCGTGTGCTTATCCCGACAGGTCTTCATCACTTCCTGTGGATGCCGTTTGACTTTACGGCAATTGGCGGCACGGCCGTTGTGAACGGAAGCACCTATTACGGAGCGGCCAATATCTTCTATGCGGAAATGCCGCTGATTGCGAACGGCACGATTACCACCATGGACAGCTCCGTTCGTTTTGCCGCGTTCGGCTTTGCCAAGGAATTCTGCACGCTCGGCGCCATTCTGGCAATGATTTACTGCTCCCGCCGTGAAAACAGGAAAGCGGTCGCTTCCATGCTGGTGCCGATTTACATCACCGCGTCTTTGGCCGGTATTACCGAAGCGCTTGACTTCATCATTCTCTTCTCTTCCCCGTGGCTCTGGATCGCCAAAGGCGTTCTGACCGGATTGTCTGAAATGTCGCTGTTTTTGTTCGGCGTTCGTACTTACAATATTTACGGGTTTGTTGAGCTGTTCACCGTGAACCTTGCGCTCCCGGCCGGTGTGACGAAATTCCCCCTGTACCTGCTGATCGGTGTTGTGTTTATCGGTTTGACCTTTGTCGTGTTTACCTTTATGATCAGGAAATTCAACTTTATGACTCCCGGCCGTGCGGAAGACTGGGGCGAAGAAATCTCCGCCGAAAACGACCAGGCTTTGGCGGCCTCCGGGACCGACACGGTGGAAAATATCATTCGCGGCCTTGGCGGAAAAGACAACATTCTCTCCATGGGCTGCTGTATCACCCGTCTGCGCACACAGGTCAAGGACGCTTCTCTGATCGACGAAACGTTTCTCAACAAGGTTCCGAATAAAGGAATTGTCAAGAACGACAAGGAAGTTCAGCTGATTATCGGTCTGAAAGTTCACGATTTGTACGATGCCGTAAGGCCCGCCCTGCGTATTGAGGATTAACCCCATGTTCGGGCCGGCAGAGTGCCGGCCCGAATCATTACAGGTGTTTTACATGAAATTACTGATACAAAAACTGAATCAATGGTTTGAAAAGCTGCTGGCAATTTATAAAGGGAAAACGATCCGGCAAATGATCCTGCTGTCGGCTTTCATGCTTGCCGGTTTTTTCTGGCCTTTGGCCGGTCTTGCCGTGTTTCTCTTCGGGCAGGTCCGCCGCAGGTACCAGAGCTATGGAAAGCTTGCAATGCTTGGTGCCGTACTGAATGTTGTTATGTATCTGATTCAAATATTTCTCAAGCTGGCTGCTCAGGCAGGCTGACCAAAGCACGTGATGCAAACATGGGCGGGGCGCGCCCGCTGTTGTGCCGCAGGGGGGATGCCGGAGGATAAGAAAACATTCATTACCATAAATTAAAAACGAGTGAGGTTTATAAAATGAGAAAAGAGTTTAAAATTGTTATTTGCGGTGGCGGCAGCACCTACACGGCCGGCATTGTGAAGAACCTTTTGGATGAGCGGGACATCGCGATCCGTGAATTATGGCTGTACGACAACGATGAACAGCGCCAGAACGATGTGGCGGTGCTTGTCAGGGAGGTGGTCAAGGAAAACCGCCCCGAGCTGGTTCTCAAGGTGAGCGTAAAGCCGGAGGAAGCTTTTGACCAAGCGGATTTCATCATGGCGCAGATGCGGGTCGGAAAGCTCCCGATGCGGGTCGTGGACGAACAGATTTCCCTGAAGCACGGATGCGTCGGTCAGGAAACCTGCGGGGCCGGAGGAATGGCCTACGGCATGCGGACCATCTGCCCCATGGTGGAACTGGTCGATTTCTGTGAAAAATACGCTTCAAAAAATTACTGGATCGTCAACTATTCCAATCCGGCGGCCATCGTCGCCAAAGCGGTGCAGAAGCTGAGGCCTCACGCCCGCATTCTCAATATCTGCGACATGCCTGTTGAAATTGAAGCGCGTATGGCGGAAATTCTGGAGTGCGGCCTGAACGAACTGGAAGTTGATTATTTCGGTTTGAATCATTACGGATGGTTCACGGCGGTGCGCTGCCGCGGCGTTGACGTGACGGAAAAGCTGAAAGAGCATGTCGGCAAATACGGTTACCTCACTCAGAAGAGCTACGAAAATCTGCTGGTTCAGGAGCCGGATTGGCGTCATACGTTCGACAACGCAAAAAATATCGTCAATCTTTTTCCGGATTACCTGCCGAACACATACTGGCAGTACTATCTGCTTTCGGACTCTATCGTAAAATACACGGATATTCATCACACACGGGGCATGCAGGTCATCGAAGGGCGTGAAAAGCACGTATTCGCCGCGATCGATAAAATCAAAAAGGGCGAAAAGGTTGATCTGAATCAGTTTTATGCAGGCGTCCACGGATTATTTATTGTGGAAGTCGTAAAATCCCTGGCGTATGATTTGAAGAGCAGGCAGCTTGTCATGGTGCCGAACAACGGGGTAATTGAAAACCTGCCGGATGATGCAATGGTGGAGGTTCCTGCTTATATTACCGACAGGGGGCCGGAGCCTGTGCGCGTCGGTCGGATTCCGCGCTTTTACAAGGGCCTGATTGAACAGCAGGATGCGTGTGAAGGCCTTCTCGTTGAGGCTGCCGTTGAGCATTCTTATCAGAAAGCCCTGGAAGCCTTTACCATGAACCGCACCATTCCCTCGGCAACCGTTGCCAAGGCGATTCTGGATGAAATGATTGAAGCGAACAAAGGATTCTGGCCGGAATTAAAGTAATAAAAAAGCCGTACACAGCTTGTGTCAAAGCACAAAAAAGGTATGATACGATCGTCATCCGCAGGCGGTTGCGCCCGGATTCCCAAAAACAGCTTGCCCCCAAAAGCAAATCATAGGAGAAAATTTCATGAAGAGGCGCGGGTCGATCGACCCGCGCCTCTTCATGATCCAGTATCGGTTTTGTATATGATTCGGTCCGCTGCCCGGTGAAACCGCGCCTTTTCGCGCTCCTTTTTACCGATCGAGAATTTCGATCCAGTATCCGTCCGGGTCGGAAATAAAATATAAATCCATTGCGTGATTTTCGTAGCAGACGCAGCCCATTTCCTTATGCAGGGCATAGGCTTCCGCTTTGTTTTCCACCCGGAACGCCAAATGCGTTTCGTTGTCGCCGAGGTTGTATGGCTCCTTGCGGTTGTGCAGACAGGTCAGCTCCAGCTGGTAGTCGGTCTGTCCGTCTTCCAGAAAGGCCAGCGTGAACGAGCCGTCCGCCGCGTTTTTCCGTTTGATCTCCTTGAGGCCGAGCGCTTTTTCATAAAACGCAAGGCTGCGGTCCAGATCAAGCACATTCAGGTTGGTATGCAAAAATCTTGATTTCATCGGTTTCCCTCCGCATCTGTGTCATTTGATATCAGTATATGGAGTTTTCGCCGCTTTTTCAAGAAGAATTTCAATTTTATCCGGCGCATGCTTCACTCCGAATCGTCGTCCCGCTGCATCAGGCCGTATTTTCGCTTCATGCGCTCCATTTTTTCCATCATCGGCCCGGAAAGCACGAACAGGAAAAAAGCGGTGGCCGCCGCGTGGGTCAGGTCAAACGGAATGCCGGACGCGCAGACCGTCAGGTAGGAAACAGGCGTAAGGGGAAGCCCGCTGATCAGCAGGGTGCCGCCGTTGACGACACCGCCGTATAGAATGAAGACGGAAAGCGTGCCGTAAACGCAGAGGAAAAGCTTTTTGGGCTTTCGCCGCGCATGACGGAAGAATAACCCCGCCAAAAGCCCGACCAGCCCGAAAGCGAACATCTGGAACGGGGTGTTCGGCCCCTGACCGAAAAAGAAATTGGAAACGAGCGCGCTGACCGCGCCCACCAGAAAGCCGGCCTGCCCGCCGAGGCAGACGCCCGTAAGGATCACAACGGCCGCCACCGGTTTGAACTGTGGCAGCATGAAAAACGCGGCGCGCCCCGCTACGGCAATGGAGCAAAGCACCGCGAGCGTGACCAGGTCCCTCGCGGGCGGCTTCCTTTGTTCGAACAACAGAAAAAACGAAAGGATGGCACAGGCCAGAATGACCAGGCTGACCAGAAGATACTTGCGGTTGTCCAGACCATAGACGCCGTACAGGATCGCCGCCGCTGGCGCGAGCAGCAGAAGCACAACGGAAAGGACCGAAAAACCCGGCCTTAACCCTGAATTTTTTCGCATTGTTCCACCACATCCCCGTTGGTCACCGCCTGTGCGAACCATTCCCGTGAAATCCGGTTCGCCGCGGTGGTGTAAAAGCTGTTGCCTGCGAAGAAAGGACACGCCCGTCCCTGCGCCGCCACGTTTCCGTTGAAAAACAAAGCGCAGAGGTCGGCGTTTTCCGCGCAGAATTCAATGTCGTGCGACACCATCACAATGCTGACCCCGCGCCGCATCAGGGTGCGCAGGATTTCGGAAAAGCGGATTTTAAAGTGGGCGTCCAGTCCCTTTGTGGGCTCGTCCATCAGCAGAAGATCCGGCTGCGTGAGCAGGACCTTGGCCAGCGCCGCGCGCTGCTGTTCGCCGCCGCTCAGGTCGTAGGGGTGCCGCCCTAAAAGCGCGGTCAGCTCCGTCAGCTCCGCGATCTCCTTTACCTTTGCGTCCCGGTTTTCCGCAAAGCCGAGCATGTCCGCAAGGTCGGCGGCAAGAGTGCTTTTCAGGAACAGGGTCTGCGGGTTCTGCGGCAGGACGGCGACTTTTCCGCTGACCCGTATTTTTCCCCGGTACGGCTTTTGCAGCCCCGCCATCAGTCGGAGCGCGGTGGTCTTTCCGGTTCCGTTGCCGCCCAGAATGCAGAACAGCTTCTGTTTTGGAATTCGGAGCGAAAGGTCCCGGATAATGTCGGTCCCGTTTTTTTCATAGGCAAACCAGCAGTCTTTCATCAAAACGGCGGGCTCGCCTTCCTCTTTGGATTCCTGCTCCGGCTTTTCCCGGGCCGGGGCGCCGTCCCTGAGAAAACCGCGCAGCCACCGCCGTCCTTCCCGTACGGTGAGCGGCAGCGGAGAATCGCCGCCCAGCGCGCCGGCGATCTGCATGGCGGAGGGGAGAGCCCGCGCCATGGGGTGATGCGTTTGCATCAGCTTCAGCCCCGCATTGCGCGGCGCGGCGTCGATCAGTATGGCGCCGCGGTCCATGACGGCGACGCGGTCCGCCAGCGGGAAAACCTCCTGCAGGCGCTGTTCCACCATCATGACGGCGACGCCAAGCTCAACGTTGATCTTTTTTACCGCCGCAAGGAAGTCGGCTGCCGCAATGGGGTCGAGCTGCGAGGTCGGTTCGTCCAGAAGCAGGACCTTCGGCTGCATGGCCATGACGGCGGCAAGGTTCAGCAGCTGCTTCTGCCCGCCGGAAAGCGACGAAACGTCCCGTTCAAACCAGTCCTGAATTCCGAAAAAAGAGGCCATTTCCGCCGTGCGCAGGCGGATGGCGCGGCTTTCCAGACCGAGGTTTTCCAGGCCGAAGGCGAGCTCGTGCCAGACCTTGTCGGTCACGGCCTGCTCTTCCGGGGACTGCATCACATATCCGATTTCCGCCGCCTGACTGCGCGGCGGCGCGAGCCTGAGCGGCTGCCCGTTGAACAGAATCTCGCCGGTACGCCTGCCGCGCGGCGCGATCGCCGGTTTCAGCTGGCGCAGCAGGGTGGTTTTTCCGCAGCCGGAAAGGCCGCAGAGCAGTAAAAATTCGCCTTCCGTGACGGAAAAAGAAATATCGTGAAGCGCCGGATTCGTTTCCCCGGCGTAAGTGAAGCTGAAATCTTCCAGTTTAAAAACCGCCATGGTATTTTACCTCACAGACCGCATTGAACAGCATGGGATAGGAGCAAAGCAGGAAATAACAGATATAAAGAAAGAAGCTGAACGGCGAAAAGGGGGGAAGCGATAAAAACGGGAAATAACGGATGCTGTTTTCCCCTTTGATAAAGCCGAAAAGAACCGCGAAAATCAAGGCGGACAGAATCGTCAGCATCCATTTGTCGCGGCTGTCGAATCGGTAAATCTGGAATCGGCCCCGCCCCGGCAGGCCGTAGCCGCGCGCCCGCATGGAGTCCGCGGTGATCACCCCGTTTTCCAGCGCCCACGTGGTCAGAATCGAGAGGATTTTCATGCCGTTTTTTGCCCGGGTCGGAAGACTTCCGGAATCCACGCCCCGCCCGAGCCCATCCTGTGCTTCCGCAATGGCGCGCGTCTGGGCTTTGAAGCGAGGCACAAACCGCATGACCATGGAAAGCAAAAGGGAAAACGAGGGTGCGGCGCGGCCAAACAGGGAGATGAATTTTTCCGCCGTCATAATCCGGTTGCTGCACGAAAACCAGAGGAGCACCGACGAGAACATCGCCGCGGAGGCCGCGCCGTATGCGCAGGCCTCCAGCGTTATGGGCCGGTCGTTGACATACAGCAGAACGGTGAGGCCCGCGTGGTTGATCATCGGGTTGATCACGGTCATCAGAACCGCCAGGGGCAGGATGCATTTCAGCGTGAAACGAAGTGTTTCACGCGGCGCGAGCGAAACGGCCCAAAGGAATCCGCAGAAAAATGAAATGGCCAGAAAAACCGGGTGCATAAAGAACATGGAAAACAGGATGACCGCCGTGAAATAGGTGAACAGGATGACCGGGTGCAGCTTTGCAAAATCGTTGGTTTTCAAGTCGTTTTCCTCCGTTAGTCCCCGCACACGTAATTCCACTGGATCTCATAGGAGGTGTTTGGCGCGGGGGGCGCGCTTTTCAGCTTGTATCCGCTGCAGCCGACGGCGGGCATCTTTCCGTTCACCCAGTAGGTCCACCCGCTCTGCGTGCCGAAGTCCTTTTCCCGAATCGTGCCGATCTGCTGAATATATTCGGTTCCGAGAGCCATCGTATAATCGACCCGGATTTTTTTTCCGCTGCCGGTTGCGCGCATCAGCACGTCGAACACGGATTCCCCGGCTGTGTAGGAAACCTGCTGCCTGGACAAAATTACGCCGCCGGCGGGAACAATGCTCAAAAGTTCGGCGTCAAAACGGGTTTTATTTTTCAGAATGTCGCTGCACGATATGGAAAGCGTGCAGACCGTTTGCCGAGCCGCCGCGCTGGAAACCGCAGCCGGAGAGGAGGAGCTTGGCGCTTTGGAAGCGGGCTGCTGTTTGGACGAGGCTGCGGCGGAGCTTTTGGAAGAAGCCTTTGCCGAAGCGGAAGAAACAGCGGAAGCAGGAAGAGAAGAACCGCCCGAAGAAGACGCGGAAGCACGGGAAGAGGCGCTGCGGGAAGAAACGGCGCTTTGCGCGGGCGGAACGGACGACGCGGCTTCCGGGGAAAGCGAAAACGGCTGCGCTGCGGAAGAAGCGGACGGCGCGGTGCCGGACCTTTGAGAAGGCAGCTCAACTTTGCATCCGCTCAGCATGCATAAGACCAGGAAAAGGGCGAATATCCTGTATTTCAGAACAGGGAGCTTTCCTTGCACGGCTTTTTGCCGCCTTTCTGTTTTGTAATTTATTTTATGAGGGGCAAAACGGCCCCGAAACAAGAAAAACCCGGGTCTTTTGACGTGCCGAGACGCACCTCAAAAGCACCCGGATTTCCGCATGGTTATGATTTGGATTTCTTTTTCAGGAACAGCAGTGCTGCGCCGCTCAAGGCAATCATCACCGCGGCGGAAGCGATTGGCGCCTCCCCGGTTTTAGGAGAATCCAAAGCCGAGGCGGAAGATGCGGCCGAAGAGGAACTGCTCACGGAAGAGCTGCTCACGGTGGAGCTGCTTTGCGAGGAGCTGTTGGAGGAGACACTGCCGGCCGAAGAACTGCTGATGGAAGAGGTCCCTTCATTCTGCTGTGCCGCTTTTTTGCCGAGCGCGAACAGAGTGCCGCTGTCGTTGTAATAGTACAGCATGCCGTCTTTGGACGGAATCAGGCTTTGGGAACAGAACTGTGCGTTTGTCGGTGTGAACAGCGTTTCATAAGAAGCCGAGGTCTGCACCGCGCTGTCTTTGATGACATAAACGCGGGAAGAACCCGCCTGCGGCTCGTAATTTTCATCTGACGTGCCGTAATCCGCCACATAGAGCAGGACCTGCTGATGGTTGTCCGCCGTGGCGTAAGCGGTGGAAAGCAGGGGGGTGGACTGGGAATGAATGCCGGAAATCTGATAGATCACGTTCAGGTCGGACGCGTTCAGCACCGAGAAGGGGGAAGCGGAGTCCCCGCCGCCCGCAACGTAAAGCCTGCCGTTGTAAACCACCGGGCTTGATGTGATTTTGCTGCCGAGCTTGGTTGAATGCAGAACGGTGGAATCGTCCAAAATTCCGTCGGTGGACGCTTTTACCGCGAAAATGGTGCCGTTTTTCACCGCAACATAAAGGGTTCCGCCGGAATAGGCCGGTGTGGTGTTAACGCTGCCGCCGACGGAAATGGAATCTTTTTCCGCGCCCGTCAGCAGGTCAAAGGTGTGAATGGTCCCGGCGGTGTCGGAAACCGCGACGGCGGAGCCGAGCACCGTGCCGCCGTTCCAGTAGTAGCCCGCAGAGGCGTTGTTTTTCTGCCAGGTCACCCTGCCG
>JAAYUL010000092.1 GCA_012517675.1 Clostridiales bacterium
GCCATCCACGTTTATGCCGCTTTGGCCTGCGCCGCGCTGCTCCTGAACACCGCGGGCAAGCTGATTCTGGCGCGCCGGATTTACCTGAACTTCCGTTTTATCGCCGCGCCCGACCGGAAACAGGCGGTGCAGATTTTCGACGACCACAACACCGCGCTTCAAATGGCGGAGGACTGCGTGCTTGACACCCCGGTCATCGCCTATCAGACCAGAACCGAGTTCCTGAGCCGGTTCCTCCACAACTCCTACGACGCCGACCCCAGCGACCGTTCCGCGCGCATGATGGCCCCCGTCAGCTTCCTCTGCTCGCTCGCCGTCTGCCTGGTCACCCTGATCCTCACAAAAGACGCGGAACAGGCCGTCACCGCGTTTGCCGCGGCGGCCTGCGTCAGCATTCCGTTCACCGGCACGCTCAGCGCCGGCCTTCCGATGCGCCGTCTGAGCAAAATCGGCTCCCGCTGCGGCGCGATGATCGTCGGATACCCCGCCGTGGAACAGTTCAGCGCGGTCAACGCGGTCATGGTGGACGCCAAGGACCTGTTCCCCCGCGGCACGGTGATTCTCAATGGCATCAAAACCTTCGCGGGCCAGCGCATCGACCAGGCGATTCTGGACGCCACCGCGCTGATGTGCGCGGTGGGCGGGCCGCTGAGCGACCTTTTCGACCAGATCATCAAAAGCCGGCACGATATTTTGCCCAAAATCGAGCAGCCCGTCTATGAAGACGACAAGGGGATTACCGGCTGGGTCTCCGGCCGGAGAATTCTGGTCGGCAGCCGTTCCCTGATGGAGGCGCACAGCATCGAGCCGCCCTCCCGCGACTACGAGGCCAAATACATCCAGGGCGGCCAGCGCGTCATTTACCTCGCCTCCGGCGGCGACCTCGTCGCCATGTTCATTCTTTCCTACACCAGCGACCGGCGCCGTTCGCTGGAGCTGCGCCGCATGGAGGACAACGGCATCAGCCTGATCGTGCGCACCTGCGACCCGAACATCACCCCGGCGCTGCTTGCGGAATGCTTCGGGCTGGAGGAGCAGAGCATCCGCGTTCTGCCCGAACGGCTGGGCAGCGTTTACGTGGAGCTGACCGTTTCCCCCCGGGAGGAAACCCCCGCCCTGCTGGCGACCAAAGGCCGCCCCACCGCCATGATGCGCATGCTGACCGCCTGCGTGCGGCAGCGCGGCAACATTTCCATCGCGGTCGCGCTGCAGAGCGTTTCCGTCGTGCTCGGGCTTTTGCTGGTGGGCTTTCTCACCTTCTATTCCGGGCTGCGCCAGCTCGGCACCTCGTCGCTGCTTTTTTACGAGCTGTTCTGGACGGCGGCCGTCCTCTTCGTGCCAAAATTGCGCAAGCCATAATTCGTTCGCCGGATATTGTATTCTGTTTCCCGTGATATAATATCCGGCGGTTGCTGTATTTGGCGGAAAAATTCCTTCTACAAAATTGACCGGCAGCCTGACAGGAGTATCCTTATGAGCGGGAAACAGTTTTTGCCCCAGCGCGTCGCGATGGTTTGCCTCGGCGTGTTTCTGATTGGCCTTTCCAGTTCTCTTCTTGTATACGCAAATTTCGGCACCGACCCCTTCACCTGCATGAATCTCGGCTTAGCCTCCCGCGTCGGGTTGTCGTTCGGTCAATGGCAGCTGTTGTTCAACCTTGTCCTGCTGGCCGCGACGTTCGTATTTTCCCGCAGCCTGATCGGGATCGGCACCGTTGTCAATATGACGTGCATCGGTTTTCTGGTGGATTTTTTTCGCGGCGTGTACGCCGCGTTCCTTCCCGCCTCGCCCAACCCTTGCGGTGCGGGCCGTTATTATGCTCGCGGCCCTGGTGCTTCTTTCCCTGGCCGTCGCGCTTTACATGTACCCCGCCCTCGGGGTTTCCCCTTACGACAGCCTGGCCATCATCCTCTCCAGCCGGCTGAACGCCGATTTTAAATGGTGCCGCATCGCGACCGATATGGTCGCCGTCGCGATCGGCTTCTTCACCGGCAGCGTCGTGGGGGTCAGCACCGCCGCCTCGGCCTTCTGCATGGGGCCGCTCATCAAGGCGTTCACCCGCTGTCTGCAGCGGGCGTTCCCCCGGTCCCGGGGGGCTTGATTTTCCCTGAAGACCCAAAGAGTTTGAAAGCAAAACCGCTTTCAAACTCTTTTTTTGATTGCGCGGCCGTCGTTTTCAAAAAATCCCCCGCTGCGCCGGGGATTTTTTGAAAACAAACAAAAAGGCGGCGCCCCGAAAACGGAGCGCCGCCCTGACCGCGGAAATTATTTCAGGTTGCTTTTCAGAATTTCAAGCTGTTCCTTCAGTTCCTTCGGAAGCTTGTCCCCAAACTTCTTGTAGAACTCTTCAATGCCTTCCGCTTCCTTCGTCCACTGATCTTTGCTCACGTCAAGAATCCCCTTGAGGGTGTCGACGCTGAAATCGAGGCCTTCCAGGTTGATGTCCTCCGCCTTCGGCACATAGCCGATCGCGGTCTCGTTCGCATCCACCTTGTCCTCGCAGCGCTTGATGATCCATTCGAGCACGCGGAGGTTGTCGCCGAAGCCCGGCCAGATGAAGTGGCCCTGGTCGTCGAGGCGGAACCAGTTGACGTTGAAGATCTTCGGGGCATTGCCGCCGAGCTTTTCGCCCATTTCGATCCAGTGATGGAAATAGTCGCCCATGTTATAGCCGCAGAACGGCAGCATGGCCATCGGGTCGCGGCGGACTACGCCGACGGCGCCGGTTGCGGCCGCGGTCGTTTCGGAAGCCATGATGGAGCCGACAAACACGCCGTTGTTCCAGTCGCGGGACTGGTAAACCAGCGGGGTGGTCTGCGCGCGGCGGCCGCCGAAGATAATGGCGGAAATCGGCACGCCCTCGCCTTTGTCGAATTCAGGGCTGACGCAGGGGCAGTTCTTGGCGGGCGCGGTAAAGCGGCTGTTCGGATGCGCGCCCTTCTTGTCGGAGGTGGTGCCGTCCCAAGGCTCGCCCGTCCAGTCCACGGCGTTCTTCGGCGGGTTCTTGTCAAGGCCTTCCCACCAGACGGTGTTGTCGTCCAGATTATGGGCAACATTGGTGAAAATGGTGCCGGATTTGGTGGAAGCCAGCGCGTTCGGATTGGAATGCGCATTGGTGCCGGGCGCGACGCCGAAGAAGCCGTTTTCCGGATTGATGGCGTAGAGCCTGCCGTCCTTACCCTGGCGCATCCAGGCGATGTCGTCGCCGACGGTCCAGACCTTGTAGCCCTTCTTGCGGTAGCCTTCCGGCGGAATGAGCATGGCGAGGTTGGTCTTGCCGCAGGCAGACGGGAACGCGGCGGCAACGTACTTGATTTCGCCCTTCGGATTTTCAATGCCGAGAATCAGCATATGCTCGGCCATCCAGCCCTGGTTTTTGCCGAGGAAAGAGGCAATGCGCAGTGCAAAGCACTTTTTGCCCAGCAGAACGTTTCCGCCGTAACCGGAGTTGACGGAAATGATGGTGTTGTCTTCGGGGAAATGGCAGATATATCTTTTTTCCGCGTCGATCTGGCACTTGCAGTGCAGACCGCGCACCCATTCGTCGCTGTCGCCGAGGGTGTCCCACACCTTCTGGCCCACGCGGGTCATGATGCACATATTCAAAACCACATAAATGGAGTCGGTCAGTTCAACGCCGATTTTCGAAAGCTTGGAGCCGACCGGGCCCATGGAATACGGAATCACATACATGGTGCGGCCCTTGTAGCTGCCGCGCGCAATATCGTACAGCATTTTATATGCTTCCTGAGGATCTTTCCAGTGGTTGGTCGGGCCGGCATCCTCTTCCCTGCGGGAGCAGATAAAGGTTCTGTCCTCCACACGGGCCACGTCGTTGACCGCGGTGCGGTGCAGGTAGCAATCCGGCAGTTTTTCCTGGTTCAGCTTGATCATTTCGCCCGTGGAGCAGGCTTCGGCGCGCAGGGCCTCAATCTGTTCCTTGGTACCGTCAATCCAAACCATCTTGTCGGGGCTGACCAGCTGTTTCATTTCATCGATCCAGCCCAGTACTGACTTGTTGGTTGTCATAACTTTTCTCCTTTCGGCCCAATGGCCTAAACAAATTCAGCTTAATTATAATACATTTTTTAGTCGAAACAGTTACTGGAAAAGAAATTTGTTAAAGGATTGGCGAATATTTTTTGTTGAAGAACCATAATTATAAATATTCATCATATTCGTAATATGTTGAATATTTATGCTTTTTCGTCAATCGGCATTTCCGCGCAGGCGTTCAGGTCCAGCCCTGCTGTTTTGCCCGAAAGCGCCTCGAAATATCCCTGCGCGCCGACCATGGCGGCGTTGTCGCCGCAAAGGGACAGGCGGGGCATGAAAAGACGCCAGCCGCGTTTCCCGCATTCCTGTTCCAGCGTGCTGCGCAGCAGGGAATTGGCGGAAACGCCGCCCGCGGTCACCAGCGTGGTGCTGCCCGTGTCCTGCGCGGCTTTTACAAAATTTCTGACCAGGCAGTCCACCACCGCTTTGCGGAAGGAGGCCGCCAGATCCGGCACCGGCAGCGTCTGCCCCTTCTGTTCCGCGTTGTGAATCAGATTGATGACCGCGGTTTTCAGGCCGGAAAAGCTGAAATCATACGGGGCGCCGTCCACCGCCGGGTGCGGCAGGGAAAACGCCGCCGGGTCGCCTTCCCGCGCGATTCGATCCATCGCGACGCCGCCGGGATAAGACATTCCCATGGCGCGCGCGGCCTTGTCGAAGGCTTCGCCCGCGGCGTCGTCGCGCGTGCGGCCCAGCACACGAAGATCGGTGTAGTCCCTTACCTCAACAATGTGCGTATGCCCGCCCGAAACCACCAGGCAAAGGAACGGCGGCTTCAGCTCCGGGGAGGTAAGGTAGTTCGCCGCGATATGGGAACGCAGATGATGCACCGGAACCAGCGGCTTATTCGCGGACATGGAAAGGCCCTTTGCGAAATTCACGCCCACCAGCAGCGCGCCGATCAGCCCCGGCGCGTAGGTGACGGCGATCGCGTCCGCTTCCCGAAGTGTCATGCCGGCGTCGTCCAGCGCCTGCTGTGTAACGCCCACAATCGCCTCGCAGTGGCGGCGGGAGGCAATTTCCGGCACAACGCCGCCGTACAGTTTGTGTTCCTCCACCTGCGACGCAACGACGGAGGACAAGATCTTTCTGCCGTCCTCCACAACGGCGGCCGCGGTTTCGTCGCAGGAGCTTTCCAGTGCTAAAATGCGCATGTTCGATTTCCTTTCAAAATAATACAAATCGTAATTTTATATTAATAATATATAAAACGTATATTTCAATTATCGTCTTCCGTTTTCGGGTAGGTTTTCGTCATCAGCACCGCGTCCTCCCGCGGAAGGGAATAAAAATCCCTGCGGATACCGGCGGGTTCAAAGCCGAAGCTCCGGTACAGCGCGGCGGCCGGCGCGTTGGAGGCGCGCACCTCCAGCGTGATGAATGCCGCGCGGCGCTCCCGCGCCCAGCGGTCGAGCCGCTCCATCAGCGACCGCGCGACCCCCCGCCGGCGGCAGTCCGGCGAACAGAAGACCCGGTCGACGTAGCATTCCCCGCAGACGCAGTGCATGCCCGCGCAGCCCAGAACCTCCCCGTCCTGCTCCGCGACAAAAAAGCACGCCGTTCCGCTCGAAAGCTCCGCCTCGTAGCCCTCCGGCGTCCACGGGTCGGAAAAGCACCGGGCGTCCAGCGCGGCGAGCGCCGCGGCGTGGCGCGCCGCCATGGGAACGATCGTCCAGTCCGTCATGCGGCTTCCTCCCCCGGGTTTTCGGAAATCTGCCGTACCAGGTGCTGCGCCACAAGGAGAATGACGAACAGCATGACGACGCCCAGAAGCTGAATGCTGAAAAAATCGGTCTGGAACAGGTTGTGGCACACGACGAAAGCCGAAGCGACCTGAATCACCGCCGCCAGGTACCACCTGCGGGGAAAATAGAACGCGAAAATCACCGACAGGATATCCGCGGGAAAATTGTACCGTTCGTGCATATAAGGCAGGACGAACGGCACCATCAGGGCGAAAAACAGCGCCAGCGTGACGGTGATCCCTTTCGTCAGCCGGTAATTTTTCCGGCTCAGGCAGAACAGCGCGGTCAGCACCAGCCCGCCCGCCAGCAGCACCGCGGCCCTGCTGATGTACACAGGCGTGCTTTCCGGCAGCCAGGTGTAAAGGTTGGGAAGGAACATGGCGACCAGGGTATACTGCCCCGCCTGCGAATAATAGATGGTGAGCAGGTCCTTCAGGCTGCGGCCCAGCGCGGCGGCCGGCAGAACGGCAGCCAGGTACACCGCCGGAAAGGCGAGCAGGGACGACGGGCGGATCTTCCGGCGCAACAGCATCAGCAGCACAAACGGCGCAAGAAAAACCGCCTGCAGCTTGAACACGAACGCAACGGAAAACGAAATCACGGCCGGCAGGTCGCGGCCACGCATCAGATTATACACGCAGAAAACCAGCGCGGCGGTATAAATGGCGTCGCACTGCCCCCAGACCGCGGAATTCAGGAAAACGCTCGGCAGGAACAGGACCAGGGCGTAAGCGGCGATTCCATAGGTTTTGCCGGAAAAGTTCAGGTTGACCGTTTTCATCACCGCGACCGCCAAAACCAGATCCCCAAGGGTGGAAACCAGCTTGACGGCGGTCAGCGCGGAAACGGGAAAGTACGTGAGGGGCGCCAGCAGATAAAGATACGTCGGCATGTAGTCGCCGATGTTCATGCCGACCGCCGCAAATCCGCCGCCTTCCCGGAGCGCCGTGAACCAGCCCTGCAAAAACTGATGGTAGTCGCTCGACTCGAACGGAAACAGCAGGTACCGCATCAGCAGGGCGACCATCGTAATCAGCACGAGGAACAGGATGTTTTCCCGCTGCCGCCGGGTGAATTCCATACGCTTTGTCATGTCATCACACCTTTTGATAGAGGATAAAATCGAACTCGATCTGTGTGGTCAGCTTTTTGATGTTCTTCAGCCGTTCGCTTCCCTCGACCGGGGTTTTCCAGTAATAGGGCGTCATGGCGAACAGATTCTGAATGGAATCGCCGTCGCTCAGGGTGATTTCCAGCGGGACCGCCACCCGCTTTTGAAAGCGAAAGCCCCTGTACCGCGTTTCGCGGTGCTCGTTTTCATAGGGCGCGTCGTACAGAATCTCCTTGAGCCCGAACAGGTGGCGCGGCCCCGGCACCGCGAGGATCAGAAAGCCGCCCGGGCGCAGCACCCGGTTCAGCTCGTCCTCCACAATGGGCGCGAACACGTTGACCACGCAGTCGGCGGAGCCGCTTTGCACCGGAATTTCAAACATGCTTGCGACGGCGAAGAAAATTTCTCCGTATTTTTTCGCCGCCGCCTTCACGGCGGACTTGGAAATATCGAACCCGAACATCCGCGGGGCAAGGCCGCGGGAAACCAGGTGCTCCCTCAGCCGGCCGGTGTAATAGCCCTCGCCGCAGCCCGCGTCCAGAATCACGGGGGACGGCGCGGGCACGCACTCCGCCGCCAGCTCGTTCAGCTTGTCGCTGAACGGCTCGTACCAGCCGCCCTGCAGGAACGCGCGGCGCGAGGCGACCATCTGCTTGCTGTCGCCCGGCGCTTTGCTGTGCATCCGGTTCGGCGGCAGCAGGTGGACGTAACCCTCCGCCGCCAGGTCGTAGCTGTGCCCGTTCGGGCAAGCGCAGGTCTTCTCCAGCCGGCGGAGCGGCTCGCCGCAGACCGGGCAGGTAAAAATCATCACGGCGTCAGCCCTTCGCATCGTACCAGGTGCGGCCGATTTTCGCTTCCGCAATGAGCGGGACGGAAAGCGAAACCGCCTGCTCCATTTCCTGGGTCAGAATCTGCGCAACATGATGCGCCTCGTCCTGCGGCGCCTCCACAATCAGCTCGTCGTGCACCTGCAAGATCAGGCGGGCGTGCATCGCTTCCTGTTCCAGCCGGTTTTCCACGCGGATCATCGCGATTTTGATGATGTCGGCGGCGGCGCCCTGAATGGGCATGTTGCGCGCGACGCGCTCCCCGAACGAACGCATGTTGAAGTTGGAGGAGGTCAGCTCCGGCAGGTAGCGGCGGCGGCCGAAAATTGTTTCCGCGTAGCCCTTTTCCTTGGCCTGCGCGACCGCCTGCTTCATGTACCGGTCGACGCCGGCATAATGGGCAAGATAATCGTGGATGTACGTTTCGGCTTCCTTCCGGCTCACATGGATGTTTTTGGCCAGGGAAAACGCGCCGATGCCGTACACGATACCGAAATTGACCGCCTTGGCGCGGCTGCGCAGAACCGGCGTGACCATGCTTTCCGGCAGGTGGAACACCTGCGCCGCCGTGCTGCGGTGAATGTCGTCGTTGTTCCGGAACGCCCCGATCATGGCTTCGTCGTTGGCCACGTGCGCCAGCACGCGCAGCTCGATCTGCGAATAGTCGGCGTCCACCAGCACCCAGCCCTCGCGCGCCACAAAAAAGCGGCGCATTTCACGGCCGAGGTCGGTGCGCACGGGGATGTTCTGCAGGTTCGGCTCCGTGGAGCTGATGCGCCCGGTGCGCGTTTCGGTCTGGTTGAAGCTGGAGTGGATGCGGCCGTCCGGCGCGACCACCTTCAGCAGGCCGTCGCAGTAGGTGGATTTCAGCTTGACCAGCGTGCGGTAGTTCAGCACCAGCTCCACCGCGGGGTGATCGTAGCGCAGGCTTTCCAGGACCTCCGCCCGGGTGGAATAGCCGCTTTTCGTCTTTTTGCCGTGGCTGAGCCCCAGCTTGACGAACAGCGCGTCGCCCAGCTGCTTGGGGGAATTGATGTTGAATTCGTAGCCGACCGTTTCGTAAACCTGCGCCTGAACGGCGTCGATCTGCTTTTGCAGCACCTCGCCGTAGGCTTTAATGCCGGCCGCGTCCACCGCAAAGCCGACCGTTTCCATGCGGGCCAGCACTGCGGCGAGCGGCAGCTCAATTTTTTCAAACAGCTCCGTCTGGTCCTTCTTCGCGATTTCGGCGGCGAGCCGGTCCACAAGGGCGGGCATCGCGGCGGCAAGCGCGGCGGATCTGTCCTCCGTTTCGGGCAGGGCGACGCCGTATTCGCGCGCGAGGCGGTCCGGCTCATAGCCGGAGGCCGACGGATTGAGCAGGTACCCGGCCAGGAGCGTGTCGAAGCCCGCGCCGTTCAGCTTTTTGCCCGCGCGGTCCAGCGCCGCGCAAAACGGCTTGATGTCGTGCGTGTTTTTCCGGATGGACCCGTCCGCGCAGATGGATGAAATCAGCGAAAAGTCCTCGATTTTATGAACGAGCTTTCCGTCGTTCAGGTAGACCAGCACGCCCCCCTGCGGATATTCCGCGGCAAAATCGGCGCGTCCCGTTTTGTGCAGCGTTTCCATCAGGGCCTGCGCGTCGGTTTCCGGCGCGAGCGCGACCGCCTCCGCCTTTTCATCCCGCGACTGCGACGCCGGCGCGCGCAGACCCATTTTGTCGATCAGAGAGAAGAACTCCAGCTTCGCCATCAGGCGCGCCGCGCCGCCGCAGTCGCACGGGGCGGGCACATAATCCGCAAGGTCGGTGTCGATCGGAGCCTCGGTGCACACGGTGCCGAGCGTTCGGCTGAGAAACGCGCTTTCCCTGCCCGCCTCCAGCTTTTTGCGCATGCCCTCCCTGATGTCGGGCGAATCCAGATTCTGATAAATGGCGTCGAGATCATGGTATTTCTGCACCAGCTCCCCCGCGCCCTTCGGGCCGATGCCCGCCACGCCCGGGATATTGTCGGAGGAATCGCCCTGAATCGCCTTGATGTCGATCAGCTGGGACGGCGTCACGCCGTAGTCCGCTTCGACCTTCGCCTCGTCGTACACCGTGACCTGCGGCTGGCCGAATTTTGTGGCGGCAAGGCGCACGCTCACGCAGCCGCCCACCAGCTGCAGGCTGTCGCGGTCGCCGGTGGCAAGCACGCACTCGTTCCCGCTTTCCCGGCAGACGCGGGCGAGCGTGCCGAGAATATCGTCCGCCTCGTACCCCTCGCACTCCACCAGGCGGTAGCCGAGCAGCTTCAAAAGCTCCTTCAGGGTCGGCAGCTGCTGGGCGAGCTCCTCCGGCATCCCCTTGCGCTGCGCCTTGTAGCCCGCGTATAATTTGTGGCGGAACGTGGGGGCGCGCATGTCGAACGCGACGGCCACCGCGTCGGGCGAGGTATCGTTCAGCAGCTTCTGCAGCATGGTCAGAAAGCCGTAGATTCCGTTGGTGAAAAGGCCCTCCTTTGTGGTCAGAAGGCGGATTCCGTAGAACGCCCGGTTCAATATGCTGTTTCCGTCGAGCACCAGCAGCTTCATAGCAATTTCCTTTCTCTCGTTATTGCAGATCGGTATCCATGTAAAAACAAAAAAATGAGGCGGGCCTGTCCCCGGTTTGGGCGAAAATCGTGTTCCGCTCATGAAAACCGGACCGGAACGCGAGTCCCGGCAGGCGGCTCATTGAAACGGTATGTGAGTCCGGTTGGTTTATTATATCACTTTTCAAAGAAAAAAATAAGTGTTATAATGGGGCGTAATTTGATAAGGAAAGGGAAATCCAATGAAAATCGGAAATCTTGAAATAAAAGGCCGCGCCGTTCTCGCCCCCATGGCAGGCGTGGCCGACCGCGCCTTCCGCGAAACGTGCGTGCGGTTCGGCGCCGCGCTTGTCACAAGCGAAATGGTCAGCTCCAAGGGCCTGCAGTTTTGCGATAAAAAAACCGCCTCGCTCATGGAGCTGGGCGACGCGGAACGCCCGGCGGCGATTCAGTTGTTCGGCGACGACCCCGCCGTCATGGCGCGGGCCGCGCGGGCCGCGCTCGAATTTTCGCACGACGCGGTCGACATCAACATGGGGTGCCCCGCGCCCAAGGTCAGCGGCAGCGGCTCCGGCGCGGCGCTGATGAAGAACCCGGCGCTCTGCGGCGAAATCGTGGCGGCGGTGCGAAAAGCGGTGGAACTCCCCGTCACGGTAAAAATCCGCAAGGGATGGGACGACGCCAGCGTCAACGCCGTGGAGGTCGCGAAGCTCTGCGAAGCGGCGGGCGCGGACGCCGTCACCGTGCACGGCCGCACCCGGGCGCAGATGTACGCCCCGTCCGCCGACTGGAACATCATCCGGCAGGTGAAGCAGGCCGTGAAAATTCCGGTCATCGGCAACGGAGACGTGGACGGCGCGCAGGCCGCCGCGCTCCTGCTGGAGCAGACCGGCTGCGACGCGGTCATGGTGGGGCGCGCCGCGCTGGGCAACCCCTGGGTTTTCGCACAGATCAACGCGTACCTGACGGAATCGTGCCGCATCCTTCCCCCGCCCGGCCTGTACGAGCGCATGGCGGTCATGCTCCGCCATATCGACAGGATGTGCGAGCTGAAGGGCGAGCCGCGCGCCATGAACGAGGCGCGCAAGCATGTGGGCTGGTACCTGAAGGGCATGAAGCACGCCGCTTCGTTCCGCCGCCGCGCCGGGCTGCTGAAAACCCGCGCCGAGCTCACGGAGCTGGTCAAAGACGTGATTTCCGCCGCGCAGGGGGAAGAAATATAAATAAAGAAAGAAAACCTGCCTCTCGCCCAATGCGAAAGACAGGTTTTTTCAGTCTGACGGAAGCACTCTGCCGGTCCGCTGTGATTGCCGCAACAGATGGGAAAACAGCATGTGCCAATATCGGCACCGGAAAGCTAAGCGCCGATGCGGCTTCGGGCAAACTCCAGATCGCCCTGTTTCACATCGACGTCATCATACGTATTGGATGTTCCGCCGCCGCGGGGCAACGAGGGCGGCGCCCGTTCAGATTGTTCATGGAAAGGCGAAGCGTATTTTCGTTTTATACGCAATGCGCTGATCCGTCAGCTTTGACAAAGCATTGTCGAAGGCCTGCCGATCGGTCGTCAGATACACTTCCTTCCACCCAAACATCTCTTTCTCCTCCTGTTGTCAAACGACGGAAAACCGTCAGGTATGACGGGCCTTTATTTCACCATATAAATGATCCCGAGCGTGCCGGGGCCGCAGTGCACGGAAACGGAGCAGCCGCACTGGTTGACCGCGATTTCCTCAAAGCCCTGGTACTCGCGCGCGGCCTGCGTAACGGCGGCGACCGCGCCGTCGCCCGCGTCGTAATGCACGATCAGCAGGCGGGACAAATCGAGGCCCTCCGCGCCCTTCAGCTTGTCCTCCACCATTTTGCGCAGGACGTTTTGCAGACTGCCGCGATATTTTTTGGTCACGCCCATTTTTCCGTCCTTCACCTCGATGCACGGCTTGAGGTTCAGCAGGTTCGCGCCCAGCGCCTGCACGCCGGTGCAGCGGCCGCCCTTATACATGTAAAGCAGGGTGCTGATGACAAACACGGTGCGCACCTTTCCGGTCATTTCGAGAACGCGGTCGCGGATTTCCGCGCCGGAAAGCCCCCGGTCGCGCAGCCGGGCCGCCTTGATGGCGAGAATCCCCATGCCGCAGGAAACGTTGCGGGAATCCACCGGGAAGACATGGTCGAATTTTTCGGCGGCCATTTTCGCGATGTTCGGCGTGACCGTAAGCTCCGAGCTGATGCTGAAATGCACCACCTCATAGCCCTCCCGCGTCCATTTGGAATAAAACTCCTCGTAATACGCCGGGGTCGGCGCGGAAGTGGTGGGGAGCTTTCCGGTCCGGTCAAAATATTCAAACAGGTCGGGCGTGTGCACGTCCACGCCGTCCAGGCAGGATTTGTCGCCCAGATTCACGTTCAGCGGAATCACGGTGATCCCGTACCGCTCCAGCAGCTCCGGGTTCAGGTCGCAGGTGCTGTCCGCGACGATCTTCACTTTTCTTTCCATCGTACCCTCCTATTTTTCCTTGTAAAACAGGACGAGCGTGTTCGGGCCTGTGTGCGTCGTCATGGCGCATCCCGCGCGGGAGGTGAGCACCTGCCGGAATTTCCCGCTGTCCTCCACCAGTTTTTTCAGGCTTTCAAAAAGGCGCTGCTCCATCCCCGTGGTGGTCAGGAACGCGCGTTCCCCGTCCGCGTTCGGCTGGTCGAGCACAAAGCGGAGGTATTCCCTGCATACCTGCTCAAAATTTCCCCGGAATTTTTTACGCACGGAAAGCACGCCGTCGGTGTTCAAAAGCAGGCAGGGGCGCAGCTTCAACAGGTTCGCGCCGAACATCTGCAGCATGGAGGCCCTTCCGCCGCGGTAGGCAAACTCCAGCGTGTCCAGCAGAACGTTGGTGCGGATTTTCATTTTATCCCGTTCCATCGCCTCGTAAATTTCCTCCGCCGTTTTTCCGGCGTCGCGCATTTCGGCGGCGCGCAGCACAAGAATGCCCTGCGCGGAGCTGAGCGTGCGCGTGTCCACCACATAAATATTTTCCATCTCCGCGGCGGCCATGCAGGCATTCTGGTAAGAGGAGGAAAATTTTGAATTCATGGCAAGATGCACGACCGAATCGCCGTTCTGCACGCACTTTTGAAACAGCGTGAAAAAATCCGCCGGCGGCGGAGCGGAAGTCCTCGGCAGCCGGTTGGTTTTCCGAACGCTTTCAAACAGCCGGTCCGGGTTGATCTCAAACACGTCGCGGTAGGACTTTCCTTCAATTTCAATATAGAGCGGGACAATCTCGACCGCATACCGCTTGTATAGATCGGGAAACAGGTCGCACGCGCTGTCGGCGCTGATGATGACGCCCATCTTTACACCCCCGGGCCGTTTTATTTCAACCTATTATACCATCCGCCCCGCTGTTTTTCAATCAGGTTTTTCCTGGAAAGCAATTTAAAGATTTAACAGTTTATTCACAGTTGCTTCCTCCGAATGAGATATGATTACCTATATGTGATATTTGAGAGGATAGGTCTGACATGAAACAGTCGAAAAAAGCTTTTGTGATTTTATTCACCCTTCTTTTTACCATAGGCGTGTTTTCCTTTACCGCATTTGCGGATACAAATTCCAGTCAAACTACTCAGGAGAGTTCATCAAGCACAACTAATAACGATACGGTGACTCCTACTCCTGAAAACAATGAAACTACCGCCAACGAAACCACTTCTTCAAAAGTGACCGAGAGCAAAACCACCACTTCTTCCAAAAAAACAACCGCGGCAGTTTCCTCTAAAGCAGCCACCACTTCTTCCAAAAAAACAACCGCGGCAGCTTCCTCTAAAGCAGCCGCCACGGTTTCTTCCAAAAAATCGACCGCCTCGGTGAACACGCAGCAGAACAAAATCGACACGGCGGCTTCGCAGGCGCAGGCCGCGGTGAGCGACCCCGACGTGCTGTCCTCGCAGGACTGGAGCGCGCTGCTTTCCAGCGCGGCCTCCTCGGGGGCGACGGTTTCCGGCGTTTCGAGCGCGGCGGCGGCTTCCTCCAACAGCAGCCCGAGCTGGCTGTTGATCCTCGGCATCCTGCTCCTTCTGCTCGGCCTGGCGGGAATCGGCTTCTTTGTTTACCTGCAGTTTTTCTCCGGTCCCAAAGGCCCCAAAGGCCCCAAAAAGGGACGCGGCGGCCCGGACGCCGGAAATGACGGCGAGCCGACCGACTTTGTCGACATCAGTTCCAGCAGCGACGGAATCCAGCACCGCGAATACGACTCCGACGGGGAGACCCGCTCGTTCGACAGCATTCGCCCCGCGGGGACCGTTCCCTACATCCCGGCGGCGCCCCGCGCGCCCCAGCCGGAGGTAACAACCACCCCGGAACCCGCCGAACAGCCCGCCCCCGCACCCGCACCGCAGCCCGCCGAACAGCCGGCGCCGCAGCCGCAAAGCGAGACACCCCTGCCGGCGGTGCCCACAGGCGGTCTGGAGCCTCACCCGAAGGCGCAGGCCGAACCGGTGCGGGATTCCAAGGACTTCGACTGGGAAAAGTTTTTCAACGACAATCAATAAGAATGACAAAAAGGGAGCCTGAATCCGGCGATCGGATTCAGGCTCCCGCTTTTTTTATTTGCCGCACGCGCTTTCCGGCCCGTTTCCCGTGCGCTCCCCGTAAATCTTCAGAAACGCGCGGAACGCCGAAGGCAGCGTGTAAACGCCGCGCAGCTCCTCTTTTCCCGCCCACACATAGCCGCCGAACGGCTCCGGGACCCGCGCGAGGTAGCCGGTCATGTGCCATTCGATATGGGTGAACACATGCCGGGCGTCGGGCAGCCGCTCCAGCGGTTGGGGCGCGGCCCCCTGCTCGGCAAGCCATTCCCGCGCCGCCCGCTCGGAAAGCGCGCCTTCGGCGGAGGGGAGCTCCCACAGCCCGGCGAGCAGCCCCTTTTCGGGGCGCTTTCGCAGGGCGGCCTTCTCCCCGCAGAGGATGAGGAACACGGTCCGCCGCTGTACGCGGCGTTCCTTTTTCGCCTTTTTCACGGGAAGCTCCGCCTGAACTCCCTGCCGGTACGCGGCGCACGGTCCGCTCAGCGGACATTCCCCGCAGTGCGGCGCGCCGTTCGGCAGGCAGACAAGCGCGCCCAGCTCCATCAGCGCCTGCGTGAAATCGCCCGCGCGGCCCTCCGGGTACACCCGCTTCAGGCAGGCTTCGATTTCACGCTTGACGGCGGGCGCGGCGATGTCTTCCCGGCTGCCGGTCACGCGCGAAATCACGCGCAGCACGTTCCCGTCCACCGCCGGGGCCGCAACACCGTAGGCGATGGAGGCGATTGCGCCCGCCGTGTAGCCGCCGATTCCCGGCAGGCGAAGCAGCGCCTCCGGCTCCTTCGGCAGCACGCCGCCGTATTCCTTCATCACGACGGCCGCCGCCTTGTGCAGATTGCGCGCGCGGCTGTAATAGCCCAGCCCCTCCCAGAGCTTCATCAGCCGCTCTTCCCCGGCGGCGGCAAGCGACGCGACGTCCGGCAGCTCGGCGACAAAGCGCTCAAAGAAGGGGATGACCGCCTCCACGCGGGTCTGCTGCAGCATGATTTCCGAAACCCAGACCCGGTAAGGCGTCGGGTCGTTCCGCCAGGGCAGCACGCGCGCGTGGCCCGCGTACCATTCGAGCAGGGGGACGACGATGCCGGAAAGGCCGCGCCCGCTCACAGCTCCAGAGCCTGCATCACGTCCACCCCGCGCGGCTGAACCGGGGTGGAGAAAACAATCTGCGTGGAGGTGGAGCCGAACTTCTGCAGCTGGCCGATGAAGGTATCCAGCTCCATGGTGCTGGGGTACACCACCTTGATGAGCATGGAGTAGCTGCCGGTCACGCAGTTGCATTCCACCACATTCGGGCATGCGGCAATAAACGGATAAAACTCGGTCTTCTGATTCGGCGTCATTTCCAGATTGATAAAGGCGGAAATATGGTACCCCAGCTTGATGGGGTTGACAACGGCCCGGTAACCGCTGATGATGCCCTGCTTTTCCAGCTTTTCAATTCTGGCCGCAATGGCGGGGGACGAAAGAAACACTTTCCCGGTCAGCATCTTAATCGGGATTCGGGCGTTTTCCTGTAAAGCTTCGATTAACGCGGCGTCAATTTTATCCATGGATGGTCACCTCTGTTGTATGATAAGAAAAGGGGGCATTGAGAAAATTTCCTCAATGCCCCTTTGCATATCCCTATTATAATTAAATTTTTAAATAAATCAAGGGGATGGCCGAATAAAAATTAACCTGTAAATCGGACAATCTTTCCCATTCGGCGCTTTTTCGATTCATTTTAAAAAGTTTTCCCGCCTTTCACTTATTTTGATAAAGCAAAGCACCCGCAAATAAGTTTTTAAATTCAAAAAGGCGAATGGATATTTACCTTTGGCATGCGGAGTGCTATTGTATGGCACATAAGAGAAAACCGCACGAATGGGCGATTTCCGAAAGCCGATTGTTTTAGGAGGAACGAGCGATGAACTGCTATATCGACACCCCCATGGCTAAATTTTCCGACCGGCCGGACCGCACGGTTTCGCACCGCGCCGTACCCTGTGTTTATAGAGAAAAGATCAGCGAGCCCGACCGCTACGACCCCACGCTCGACAACTACCGCCGCCCGGACTTCGGCAGGGCCGACCGCCGGGACAGGGCCTGACCGGCGCATTCCGAAGCTTTCCTTGACAGCCCCCGAACATCCGCGGATGTTCGGGGGCTGTTTTGCCGCCGGACGGCCCGACCGTTCCAGGCGGCCGGCTCTTTTCTCCCTGAAAATACCTTTCATAACAAAACTTTCCGTTTTTCGGGAGCGGACGCTGTCGATTACCGAAGAAAAACATCGCCTGTTTTGCAATTCGGATTGTAATTTAATGGAAAAATGCTATAATTGTTTTTATATTGTTTTTATATTGTTTTGTTATTTTGAATTTTCGCAGGGAGGAAGAGACTTGAACACCCGCAAGTATCTGACTTTGCTTCTTTCTGTTTTTTCCGTTTTGCCGCTTCTCCTGATTATGGGCGGAAGCATGCTGTTCTTTGAAAATTACGCCACAAACGGAATCCGCAGCAATCTGGAATGCACGGCAAAGCTGAACGCAAAAAACGCGGAGCAGTTTTTTGCCGAGCGCGTCACGTCGCTGAAGGTGATCGCCGGCCTGCCGGAAATTCAAAAGCTGCTGAACGCCTCAAACGCGGAGGACGGCGGCACGGCTTTCAAAGCGGAGCAGTCCCGGGCGAACGAGCTCATGAAAAGCATCACACAGCTGCAGAACTCGGCGGACGATTCCGGCAAAACAGACAGCCCCGTCAAACGGTCGGTTCTGGTAAACCGCGCCGGGTATGCGATCGCCTCGGACGACGCCTCGGCCATCGGCGTATTTTCGGTTGGGAATCAGTCGTTGCGCGCCGTTTCCTCCTCCGATTTTTATCTTTCCGATCTTCTGCGCAACCCGGCGTTCCTGAACGGGAACCAATATTTCAACATCGTGGTCCCTATCTTTCAGGACGGGAATTACGAGGGCTTTGTCCAGTCCTGCATTGACACGGTCTGCTTTGACCGGCTTTTAAACGGCAAAAACGCGACCACGGGCCAGCTGCTGCTGATCGACCCCTGCGGCGCGATTGCGGGCGAACGGACCGAAGACGGGTCGGGGGCGAAAATCGAGAGCCTGTCGGAGCTGAGCTCAGACGACGGGTTTTACCAAAAGGTCTGGAAAAAAATCGACTGGGAAAATAATCCCTCCGGACTTTTGACCTTCCGTGAAAACGGAAAGGAAATGAGCGGGTACTACTGCCGCCTGCAGGGAACCGGCTGGGCCGTTTTCAGCACAACCCCGCAGTCGCAGCTGCTCGGCCCCCTGTTTGGCATTCTGTGGTTTTACGGCGCAACCATCCTGATTTTTTCCGTTTTTCTGATTTTGATCTCCCACGTTGCCGCGCGCAGGTTTTTGACCCCCATGCGCGCGCTGACCGCCGCGTTCATGCGCCTGAAGCAGCGCGATTACTCGATCCGGCTGCCGGGGTGCTACAAGGGGGAATTCGGCGAAATCGCCTCCCTGTTCAACCAGCTGGCGGCGTGGATCGAAGAGGATACCGAAGCGCTGCAGGTCAGCGAAGCGCGGTACGCGCTGATTATGGAGGAAACCAACCAGATCATTTTTGAATGGGATATTTTAAACAACCATCTTTACCATACCGTTCACTGGACCAATAAATTCGGGTTCGGCCAGAAGGTGGAAAACCCCGGGGGGAAAATTCCCGATTTTTCGCCCGTCCACCCGGAGGACCGGGAAAAGCTCGCGGCATTCTTTACCGCCGCGCGGCTGGGGGAACCGCCCAAGCCGATCGACGTGAGGATGAAAACCATCGAGTCCCGGTATATCTGGTGCACCGTGAGCATCAAGGTGACGTCCGACCCGGCGGGCACGCCTTCCCGCGCCATCGGCCTGATCAGCGACACGGACCGCAAGAAAAAAATGATTGAAAGCCTGGAAAGCAGGACGAAGATGGACCTGCTTACCCACCTTTACAATAAAATGACGGCCGAAGAGATGATCGAGGATTTTCTGAGTGCTTCCGCGCCCGAAAGGCGGCACGGCTTTATTATTCTGGACATCGACAATTTCAAGGGAATCAACGACACCCTCGGCCATATTTACGGCGACGAAGTGCTGCGGACCGTTTCCGCGCGGCTGCAAAGCCTGTTCCGCTCCACCGACATTGTGGGACGGGCGGGCGGCGACGAATTCATTATTTTGATCAAGGATGTGCCGGACCGCTATGCCCTGACGGACAAGCTCCTTGAAATCTGCCATTCCTTCCAAAGCCTGTATTTCGGCAAAAAATCGGAGCAGCACATTTCCGCCAGCGTGGGCGCCGCCCTGTTCCCCGACGACGGGAAAACCTTTTCCGAGCTTTACCGGAACGCGGACGCCGCCATGTACCATTCCAAAGAAACGGGGAAAAACCGCTTCTGCCTTTACTGCAAAAAGAAATAACGCGGTCGGCCGAACAGTTGGCTGCGCTTTGCAGTCCAAAAAGGAACCTGCCGCCGGCAAGCCGGCGGCAGGTTCCTTTTTTATCGCTCCATCAGCCCCAGGATCTTCCGCTTGCAGGCAATGAACGCGTCGCTTACGCTGAAGTCCGGCCCGCGCGGCTTTTGAGCTTTGATCGGAATTTCCGCCGTGATCCGCCCCGGCGAGCCCGCCAGAAGGTAGATCCGGTCGGAAAGAGTGATCGCCTCGTCGATATCGTGGGTGATGAACAGGGTGGAAAGGCCGATGTCCTGCATCACGCCCAGATACCACTGGTGAATGGAAGCCTTGGTGATGGCGTCCAGCGCGGAAAACGGCTCGTCCAGCAGCGCGACCTCGTCGGAAAACAGGTAGGTGCGCAGCAGCGCGGCGCGCTGCCGCATGCCGCCGGAAAGCTCGTGCGGGTAAAGGCGCTCCGTGCCGGAAAGCCCGAATTCCTCAAAATATCCCGCCGCCTTCTCCCGCGCCTGCGTTTTCCGCATTCCGCGGATCAAAAGCGGAAGGCACACGTTGTCCAGAATGGTGCGAAAGGGCAGCAAAAGGTCCTTCTGCTGCATGTAGCTCACTTTTCCGGCCTGCCCGGTGATTTCACGCCCGTTCAGAAAGACGGAACCGGAGTCGGGGCGCGCGATGCCCGAAACAATGTTGAACAGCGTGGTTTTCCCCACGCCGCTCACCCCCAGCAGGCAGACGATTTCGCCCGCCCCCAGCGTGACGGAAATGTCGCGCAGGACTTCCTTTTTTCCGAACGACATGCAGATGTTCCGCGTCGCTAATTTTTCCATGCTTTTCCGTTCCTTTTCCTGACTTTACTGCGGCAGATAGTCGTCGGAAAAACCGGTTCCGGCGGGAATGCTTTCCGTGACCAGCTTGTTGTCGTCCAGCCACTGGTAAAATGCGTTCCAGCGCTTCGGGTCGATGTAGCCCCAGCGGGAAGCCTCCGCCTTGTACTGCCCCCCGATCCATTTCTGGCTTTCCAGCACGATCTGTTTGTCCAGCTCCGGGCTTGCCTTGCACAGAATATCCGCCGCCTCCTGCGGGTGGGCAATGGCGTACTCGTAGCCCTGTTTCGCCGCCGCCAGGAATTTTTTCGCGGTTTCCGGCTTGTTCTTCAGAAAGCTGTTGTTCGCGATGATGACCGGGGTGTAATAGTCGAACACCGGGTCGATGTCTTTAAATTGAAAGTAGTTCGTTTCAAGCCCCTTGACCTTGCAGGCGATGCCGTCCCACGCGTAGAAGATCCAGACCGCGTCGATGTTGGTCTTGAGCGCGGCCACCACGTCCGTCACGGTGGTGGGCGCCATTTTCAGCTTGGAAAAGTCGCCGCCGTCTTTGGTCATGACCGACTTGATGATCGCCTTTTCCACCGGCAGGTCCCACGTGGCGTAGGTTTTTCCCTCCAGCTTTTTCGGGCTGGTAATTCCTTTGCTCTTCCGTGAGATGATGCCGGAGGTGTTGTGCTGCAGAACCGCCGCCACGGCGGTCACGGGAACCGCGGTTTTGCTCTGGAACGCCGGGGCCAGGGAATCCTGAAAATCGATGCCGAGCTGCGCCTTGCCCGAACCGACCAGCGCGGTCGCGCCGTCCTCGGGCGGCTGAACCAGCTCCACGTCCAGCCCCTGAGCCGCGAAATAGCCCTTGGACTGCGCCACGTAAAGGCCGGTGTGATTCGTGTTCGGGGTCCAGTCCAGTACGAAGGTGATTTTCTCCTTTGCCGCGGAAGCGCTGCTCTGCGCGGCTTGGGAAGTGCCGGAGGAAGCCGCTGCGGCGTTCCCCGCGCAACCCGCAAGGGAAACGGCCAGCACGGCGGCCAGCGCCGCCGAAATCCATTTCTTTTTCATATGTAATCCTCTCCTCTTTTTACTTTGCCGGCTCCGCCCCGGTTTCCCTGCGGTAGGGCATCGCCTTCTTTTCCAGAAACGACACGGCCCGCATGAGCAGAAGGGTGAGCAGGGAAACAAGGAAGATGACGGCAAACATCTTGTCGAACGAATACGATTTTTTGACCCGCGTCATGTAAACGCCGAGGCCGTTGTAGCCGCCCAGCCATTCGGCGATGACCGCGCCCACAATCGAGTAGGAAACGGCAACGCGAAGCCCCGCGAAAAAGTGGCTCAGCGAGGAGGGCAGCTTCAGAAAGCGGAAAATCTGGAGCCGCGTGGCCCCCATGGCCCGCATCAGGCTGACCGTGTCCGCGTCCGCGCTGCGGTAGCCGTCCAGCAGGCCGACCGCCATGGGAAAAAAGCACACCACCACAATCAGCGTCACCTTGGGCGAAATGCCGTAGCCCATCCACAGCACGAGCAGCGGCGCGACCGCCACGGGCGGCACCGTCTGGCTGACGACCAGAAGCGGGTACGCCGAGCGGTACAGAAACGGGAACCGGTCCATCAGAAACGAGATCACAAACGCGAGCAGCGCGGAAATCCCCAGCCCGAGGAACGCCTCCCACAGGGTGGTCGCGGCGCTCTGCATCAGCAGGGGAAAATCGCCGGCAAACGCGGCGCACACGTCCAGCGGGGAAGGCAGCATGAACTTCGGGACCAGCCCCGCCGCGGAAACGCCCTGCCACACCAGCAGCAGCGCCGCGAGCAGCGCGGCGGCGGAGGCGTTATTCCCGATATTTCGAAATTTTCCGGTCAATCGTCATCACTCCGTTTTCAGGCCGGTAAGCGATTTTCACGTAAGTGCTCACACCCGGCGCGCCGGCTTTCACGGCAATCAGCTGGCAGCCCTTCACGATTTCCATCAGGGTATCGTAATCGCCCTCTACGGTCGTTTCAAACGGCGCGACCACGGTATGCAGGCCGAAGCTCTTGATGTAGGCGATCACCTCGTCCACAATACGGCAGACTTCGTCGTCGCCGGTAACGGTCGGCAGGACCTGAATGGCTACACTGGCATTGAACATGTTGAAACCCTCTTTATCATAAATTTCACAAAACAAAAAACGCTCCCCGCAAACGGCGGAAAGCGCAAAAGCTGACGGAATCAGACCGCAGGTATTTCCCTCCGCCGGCATTACCCGGATCAGGTTTTGGGTTGAAGCGCGCGCCCCTCTCAGCCGATGATTCAGCACCCCTGTTTTTGTTTTATTTTCAGTTTATTATACCGTTCCGCACCGGTTTTGTCAAACGGCGGGGCTTCTCCCTATTTGCATGCTGCAAAAGCCGGTGCCGCCGGGCAAGGAGGGCGCAAAACGCGCCGGTATTTGAGAGAAATGCAATTATTTTTTCCGCATTATTGCCGATTGTATTTGATTGAACTATAATAATAAATGCAAACACGGTCTCAACGGGAACGGCCCTGCAGCGGCCTGCGGCAGAAAGGCCCATTGGCAAAACAAAAGATTCGCCTGCCTGAAACGGCCCGCCCTGCCGCAGGGTGCCGGAAAAAGTCCGTGAAAACAATCCCGGCGCGCAGAAGCAAGAAGGAGGAAGCAGAATGGCAATCGTGGAAGTGATAAAATACAGCGGCGGCCCCGATACTTTTGCTTGGAAATACCCGAGTGAAGAACTGGGGACCTGGACACAGTTAATTGTAAACGAGTCTCAAGAAGCCGTACTGTATAAAGGCGGTAAAGCACTCGACGTGTTCCAAAGCGGCAGGCACACCCTCGACACGGCAAACATTCCTTTTCTGAACAAAATAATCAATCTTCCTTTCGGCGGCCGTTCCCCGTTTACGGCGGAAGTATGGTTTGTCAACAAGGCCTATAACCTTGATATTAAATGGGGAACGCCGTCGCCCATTCAGATTCAGGACCCGAAATACGGGGTCTTTATCCCTGTCCGCTCCAACGGTGCGTTTGGGATCCAGATCGACGACTCCAAGAAATTTCTGGTGAAGCTGGTCGGCACGGTCCCCAATTTTGATAAAAACGGGATCATCAAATATTTCAGGAGCCTTTACATCACCAAAGTGAAAGACACGATCTCCGCATATTTGATTCACAAGCAAATCAGCGTTCTGGAAATCAACGCGTATATTGATGAACTGTCGTCATACATGAAGGAGCGCATCGAGCCCGTCATGCAGGATTACGGAATCGCGCTGGCTACGTTTTATGTAAACGACATCAGCGTTCCCGAAGAAGACCCTGCCGTTCAAAAGCTCAAGGACGCCTTGTCCAAGCGCGCCGAAATGAATATTATCGGCTATAGTTATCAGCAGGAGCGTTCCTTCGACACGTTGGAGGGCGCCGCGAAAAATACCGGTTCCACGGCTTCGCCGCTGATGGGCGCCGGCATCGGACTCGGCGTGGGACTCGGGATGGGAAAATCCGTGGGACATGGGTTCGGCGGCATCGCTCAGGAGATGACTCTGTCCAACGATTCCGGCACAAAAGAGTGCCCCGGGTGCCATTCGGTTATTCCCGCCGCGCAAAGATTTTGCGGAACGTGCGGCTTCGACACAACCAGTACCGCAGGCAAAAAGCGGGAAAAAGTGAAAACCGTGTGCTCCTCCTGCGGCGCGCCGATTGCAAAAAAGCAGAAGTTTTGCCCGGAATGCGGCAAAAAACTCAATCCGTGCCCCAAGTGCGGAAACGATCTTCCAGACGGGTCAAAATCATGCCCCGCATGCGGATACGAACTGCCGGTCGTTTGCCCCCAATGCGGGGCCTCCGTTTCTCCCGGCGCGAAATTCTGCCCGGAGTGCGGCGCGATGCTGGCAAAGCATTGCCCGGACTGCAATGCGGTGATAGAAGGTTCGCCCAAATTCTGCCCGGAATGCGGCCGTAAGCTGTAAGGAGGAATCGCAATGAATCACAGGATCAGGATGCTCGCCCTTTCCTGCGCGCTCGTCCTTGTTCTCTCCGTAATCATCGCGCTCCTCAATGTCCGTGAGTGGCACGGATTGACGACAGCGGCGTTTCTGTTTGCGCTTTGGGCGGAAATTGCTCTGTTTGGGGGGCTCATCGCCATGGAACGGATGGCGAAATCAACGGCGCAGGTGCTCTTCCGTTCCGGGAACGGTTTGATTGTGACGGCTTACTCCCTGATTACTTTTGCTGTTTCCATAACCTGCATGCTGTCCCTGATACAATCGGCCAGACTGTTCTTTACCATTCAGCTGGTTTTATTAGGGGCCGGCATCCTTTTGTTTTCCGTCTTTTTTTCAGTGGGAAAAAGCGTGAAAACAAAAAGCGACCGGATTCTTGATGCCGACGGAAAAATGGAAAGCTGCATCGACAGGCTTCGGAACATGGCGGCGGCCGCACACGAAAACGACATTGCAGCTGTATTGAAACAGTCGGCGGAAAATTTGAAATTTACGGACCTTTCGGCTTCCGTTCCGACAGATGCCGAAATGGAGGCGCTTCTTTCCGCGCTGGAAGCGGAATGCATGAAAGAGGAACCCGCTTTGTCAACGGATAAAATGGAAGAGCTTTGCCGTAAGCTCAATGCTGTGATTGCAAAAAGAAAAACCGAAGTCGCAGCCATGAAACGAGGAGGAATTTGATGGTGAACAATTCCAAAACAGCAATCGTGATCAGTCAAATCATCGCTACGGTCCAAATGGTCTTTGGCGTTCTGTTCGTCCTGTTTGGTCTGCTGGGCGGGCTGGGCCAGAAAACCATCGATGCTGCGGATATCGTCGTGATAATCCTTTTTGTCGGCGGCGGCATATGGCTGATCCTGTCAAGCGTAAAACGCAGAAAGCTGGTCCGGCTTTTTCGGCAGTATGTTTCCATTCTGTCCCGGAACGAAAGCTGCTCAATTGCCGATTTGGCGCTTGCAACAAAAGCTTCCGAGGACGCCGTTCAGAGCAAGCTGCAAAAGATGATCAAGAAAAAGTATTTTACATCGGCCTATATCGACAGGGACACTCACCGCGTCGTTCTGCCCCGCCATGCTTATCCCTCCGCGCCGAACGCGGCGGACGGAATCAATCGGGAAGCGCAGAACATGCCGGAGGTCGTCACGGTGGTTTGCAAGGGCTGCGGCGCTGTGAACCGTCTTGTAAAAGGCCAAGTGAGCGAATGTGAATACTGCGGATCCGCCATCAAGGGCGAATCATCATCATAACCAAAGAGGGGGAAACGGCCGGCAAATCGCAGACGCAGCGGCGAGAAAGCGTTGAATGGCTCGACAAGCATTTCATCCATCATTGTTGTAAACAAACAGGGCATGTAAGAACCGCCATTCTTATCTGCCCTGTTTTGCTGTTTTCCGGATACGCCGTCTGTTAAAACAAGGTTCGGCCCGCGCCGGATCCGGCGGCGCGGAAAACCGAAACGGTGCAATCGGATGTATAATCCGGCCGCGCCGGGATGTATAATGGAACTACCGGCGGAAGCAGAGCCGCCTTTCCTCCGCCGCATCTTTCCGGAAGCGAGGTCCTGACTTTGACTATCCTCAGAACAAAAAGAAAACCGCGCCGCGCGCCGACGGAAGCCGGCGCCGCCGACCTGCCGGAATTTGCGCCGCCTTCTCTGCGCGACCGCGTGCTGGGAACGGCGATCCTTCTCGCCGCGGCGGCGCTGTTCGTCTGGCTTTCCTTCCTGCTGTGCCGCCCGCTTGTGCGGATGGCTTCCAGCCCGGAAAAGATGGAGTCGTTTATCCGCAGCCAGGGCGCCCTGGGGTGGATTGCTTTTCTGGGGATTGAAATTCTGCAGGGGTTCCTGCCCATTCCGCTGGAAATCACCGCCGCCGCGGGCGGCTACGTGTTCGGGCGGGTGCAGGGGGCGGCGCTTACGCTTTGCGCGACCGTTATTTCCACGACCGCGATTTTTTACCTTGCGCGGGCGTTCGGCTTTCGGCTGCTGCGTCTCTTCTTTTCCCCCGCGCGGGCAAAAAAGCTGACGGCGCCGCACAGCGCCGGAGTGCGCGCCGCGCTTACCGTCACGGTGTTCCTGATTCCCGGCACGCCGAAGCGCATGTTCATTTTCTCCGCCGGCATGGTCCCGCAGCGCTTTTCCACCTTTCTCCTGCTTTCCACGCTGGCGCGCGCGCCCGCGCTTTTGGCCTGCTCCTTCGGCGGGCATGCGCTCGGGCAGGGCGATTACGGCCAGGCGGCGGTGATTTTCATCATTACCGGAACCCTCGGGCTGCTGGGGGCGGGGGCCTGGCACTTCGCGTCCGAAAGGAAGGGCGGCGGGCACTCCAAATGAGTTTAGCGCGTTAATTCGCTGAAATTCGCCGAAAAACATTGACGCATCGGGCTAAAAATCTTATAATAATTAGAAATAATAAAAAGAATGGAGGAACTCTATTTTGATCAGCGGAGCAGAAATTATGGTGAAATGCCTGGAAAGCGAGGGGGTTTCGCTTGCCTTTGGTTACCCGGGCGCCGCAATTTGTCCTTTTTACGATTATCTGTATCGCTCCTCCATTAAGCACGTCCTTGTTCGCGAAGAGCAGAACGCCGCGCACGAGGCGAGCGGCTACGCCCGCGCCGGAGGAAAAACAGGGGTCTGTATCGCCACCAGCGGCCCGGGCGCGACCAATCTGATCACCGGCATCGCGACGGCCTACATGGATTCCATCCCCCTGATCGCGATCACGGGGCAGGTGAATTCGGAGCTTTTGGGCCGCGACGTGTTTCAGGAGGCGGACATTACCGGCGCGTGCGAACCGTTCACCAAGCACTCGTACCTGGTAAAGGACGCGGCCGAGCTGCCGCGCATTTTCAAGGAGGCGTTCCACATCGCCTCCACCGGCCGGCCCGGCCCGGTGCTCATCGACGTGCCGGTGGACATCCAGACCGCGCAGGTGCCCGAGTTCGAGTACCCGCAGAAGGCGGAGATCATCGGCTACAAGCCCCGCACGCAGGGGCACGCAATCCAGATTCGGAAGGCGATCGAGGCCATTGAAAAGGCGGAGCGCCCGCTGATCTGCTGCGGCGGCGGCGTGGTGCTTGCCGGCGCGCGGGACGAGCTGGTCGATTTCGCGCGGAACAGCTCGATTCCGGTCGTTTCCACCATGATGGGGATCGGCGTGGTCCCCATGGACAGCCGCCTTTACCTGGGCATGATCGGCATGCACGGCCACGCGAACGCGAACCGCGCCATGCAGGAGGCGGACCTGATCGTGCTGTGCGGCGCGCGCGTGGGCGACCGCGCGGTCTCGGCCCCCCAGCAGGTGGCGCAGAAGGCGACCATCGTCCATATCGACATCGACCCGGCGGAGATCGGCAAAAACATGACCGCCCACATCCCGATCGTGGGCGACATCCGGCTCGTGATGCGCAGCATTGCCGACCAGATGAAAAAACAGGCGCCGCAGGAATGGGTGGAGCGCGTGCTCCGCTACAAGGAGGAGTACGTTCCCGCGGGCGTGCCGGAAAACGGCACCGGCTTTGTGGAACCCCGCTCCTTTATGCGCGCGCTTTCCCGCATGATGAAGGACAACGCCATCCTTGTTTCGGACGTGGGCCAGAACCAGATCTGGGCGGCGCGCAACTTCAACGTGAAGGAAGGCCGGTTCCTCACCTCGGGCGGGCTCGGCACCATGGGGTACGCGCTCCCCGCCGCAATCGGCGCGAAAATCGCCAAGCCGCACCGGCAGGTGCTGTGCGTCTGCGGCGACGGCTCCTTCCAGATGGCCATGTGCGAGCTGGGCACCCTCTGCCAGTACGGCGTGGGGATCAAAATCATCCTGATGCAGAACGACCGGCTCGGCATGGTGTGCGAAATTCAGGAGAAGCGGTACGGCGGCCGGTGCATTGCCACCACGCTGGACGGAAGCCCGGACTTTGTCAAGCTGGCGCAGGCCTACGGGATCCGCGCCGCCGAAGCGCGTTCCAACGACGAAGCCGAACGGCTCGCCGGGGAAATGTTCCAAACGGAAGGCGCCTTTCTTCTGGTCTGCCGGGTCAACCCCGACACCCCGACGCTGTAAGGAGGGCTCAGTGATGAAATATACGCTTTCAATATTGGTGGAAAACCGCCCCGGCGTGCTTTCCAAAATATCCGGCCTGTTTGCCCGCCGCGCCTTCAACATCGACAGCCTCGCCGTCGGCATTACGGAAAACCCGGAAATTTCCCGCGTCACCATTGTGGTGAACGGCGACGAATACGTTGTGGAGCAGGTGGAAAAGCAGCTGAACAAGGTCATCCCCGTCATCAAGGTCAAGGTGCTCGAGCCCGGCAAGTTCATCAGCTGCGAGCTTTCGCTCATCAAGGTGAACTGCGCCACGAAGCAGCGCGCCGAAATCATGAAAATCGGGGAGCTGATGAAGGCGGAAATCGTGGATGTTTCCACCTCGTCGATCACCTTCCGGTTTACGGACAACGAGGAGCGGACCCAGACGCTGATCAGCCTGCTCAAGCCTTACGGCATCAAGGAAATTGTGCGCGCCGGCACGCTGGCCATTGAAAAGGGCTCTTCCACCGCGAAAAAGCAGAATGTCTGAATCGGTCAACCAACCCCTTGGGCCGCAAAAGGCTTGAGCGTTAGTTAATAAAATTTGCCAATAGGCAAGGAGGAATTTACAATGCCAAAAATCTATTACCAGGCAGATTGCGACATCAACCTGCTCAAAGGAAAGACCGTCGCCGTCATCGGCTACGGCAGCCAGGGTCACGCCCATGCGCTGAACCTGCACGACAGCGGGGTTGACGTCGTGGTCGGCCTGTATGAAGGCAGCAAGAGCAAGGAGAAGGCGGAAGCCGCGGGCCTGAAGGTCCTGTCGGTCCCCGAGGCCACCAAGGCTGCGGATATTATTATGGTTCTGATTCCGGACGAGCGCCAGGCGGACATGTACCGCACCGATATTGCTCCTTACCTGACGGAGGGCAAGGCGCTTGCGTTCGCCCACGGCTTCAACATCCATTTCGGCCAGATCAAGCCGCCGAAGAACGTGGATGTGTTCATGATCGCCCCGAAGGGCCCCGGCCACACCGTGCGCAGCGAATTCACCGCGGGCAAGGGCGTGCCCTGCCTGGTTGCGGTGGAGCAGGATGCGACCGGCCACGCGCTTGACATCGCCCTTGCTTACGGCGCGGGCCTCGGCGCGGCGAGAGCGGCCATTATGGAAACCACC
>JAAYUL010000093.1 GCA_012517675.1 Clostridiales bacterium
AAGAAATGGCCGAGATGCGCAACAGCATTTCCCGCGAAATGGCCCAGCGCGAACTTGCCAGCCGGCGCGAGCTGCTGGAACAAAGGCAGAAAATTACCGACAAGGTGTTCGAACGCGCGGCCGCGGAAATCGCCTCTTTTACCAAAACGCCCGCTTACGCGGATATGCTGGTGCGCTTCACCGCTCAGCTGCCTGAAAAACTGAAAAAAGACGGCACCGTGATTTACGTAAAAAAAGAAGACGCAAAATACCAAAAGCAAATAAAAGCCGCCTTCGGCGGCAACTGTACTTTCCAGAATGACAGCGAAATAAAAATCGGCGGAATTCGCGCCTGTAACTCTGAGATGGGTATTATGGCCGACGAAACGCTGGATTCCCTTCTGGAGGACCAGCGCACGTGGTTCGAAGAAAACTCGGAAATGTCTGTGGTCTGAGCCAATACCTATTGCTTTATCGGAGATGATTAAGATGGAAAACCAAAATGTGATATACGGCATAAACGGCCCGGTTGTCACCGTAAAGGATACGCGCAGCTTCTCCATGATGGAGATGGTATTCGTTGGAAACGAGCGCCTTGTCGGTGAAGTGATCGGCATTACCAATCAGCTTACCACGATTCAGGTTTACGAGGAAACCACCGGTCTGAAGCCCGGCGAGCCTGTATTCGGCACCGGAAGCCCGATGAATGTCACGCTGGGCCCCGGCATTATGGACAATATTTTTGACGGAATCGAGCGCCCTCTGAAAAGCATCGAGGAAAAATCCGGCGCTTTTATTTCGCGCGGAAGCAACGTGTCCCCTCTGAACGAAGAAAAGCTGTGGGACGTCACCGTGACCGTAAAGGAAGGCGACAACCTGAAGGGCGGCGACATTTACGCGGAATGCCCGGAAACCTCCATCATCCGCCACAAATGCATGGTGCCGCCCGAAATTTCGGGCGTGGTCACCAAGGTGGAAAAAAGCGGTCAGTATAAGGTCAGCGATCCCGTCGCGGAGCTGACCGATTCCAAGGGGAACGTACACAAGCTGAGCCTTTGCCAGAAATGGCCGATTCGTACCCCGCGCCCCGTTTCGGAACGCCTGCAGACCAAAGTTCCCCTGATTACGGGCCAGCGCGTCATCGACACCCTGTTCCCGATTTCCAAGGGAGGCACGGCCGCCATTCCGGGCGGGTTCGGAACCGGAAAAACCATGACGCAGCATCAGCTTGCCAAATGGTGCGACGCCGATATCATTATTTATGTCGGCTGCGGAGAACGCGGCAACGAAATGAGCCAGGTTCTGGATGAGTTCACCGAGCTGGTCGACCCGAAATCCGGCCGCCCCATGACGGACAGAACCGTCCTGATTGCCAACACCAGCAACATGCCTGTCGCCGCGCGTGAAGCTTCCATTTACACCGGAATCACACTGGCGGAATATTACCGCGACATGGGCTACCATGTGGCAATCATGGCGGACTCCACCTCCCGCTGGGCGGAGGCGCTCCGTGAAATTTCCGGCCGTTTGGAGGAAATGCCCGCGGAAGAGGGCTTCCCCGCTTACCTGCCGAGCCGTCTTGCCGAGTTTTATGAGCGCGCGGGCATGGTGAACAATCTGAACGGCACCAGCGGTTCCATTACGATTATCGGCGCGGTTTCGCCGCAAGGCTCCGACTTTTCAGAGCCGGTAACCCAAAACACCAAGCGTTTCACCCGGTGCTTCTGGGCGCTGGACAAGGCGCTTGCCTATGCCAGGCATTATCCGGCCATTAACTGGACCCAAAGCTACAGCGAATATTTTACCGACCTCGACCCATGGTATATCAAAGAAGTCGGCGAGGATTTCATTAAATACCGCAAAAAGATCAGCCGCCTTCTTCAGGAAGAAAACAAGCTGATGGAAATTGTCAAGCTGATCGGTTCCGACGTTCTGCCCGACGACCAAAAGCTTGTGATCGAAATCGCGCGCGTGATTCGCGTCGGTTTTTTGCAGCAGAACGCCTTCCATGCGGACGACACCTTTGTCCCGCTTGAAAAGCAGAAGCTGATGATGAAAACCATTCTTTATCTTTACAAAAAGTCAAAACAGCTGGTTTCCGCAAACGTGCCGATTTCCGGCATTCTGCAGTCCGGCCTGTTCGACAAGCTTGTAAAAATGAAATACGATATTCCAAACAACAAATTGGAAATGTTTGACGATTATATGAAAGAAATCGATCAAACTTTTGCGGGCATTATGTCTGCCTGATCCGGAATATCCGGAATATATTTTACCAAAGAAGGTGGTTACACCATGATTCTTGATTATATTGGCGTGAAAGAAATCAACGGTTCCCTGATTGTTCTTGACGACGTGGAAAACGCCTCGTTCGAGGAAGTTGTCACCATCCGGCTGGAAAACGGAACCTTGCGCCAGGGCAGAATTGTGCAGATGGAAGGAAAACGCATTGTCGTTCAGGTCTTTGAAGGGACACGCGCCCTTTCGCTTGACAATACCCGCACAAGACTGATGGGGCATCCCATGGAAATGCCCCTTTCCCCCGAAATCCTCGGCCGCGTTTTTGACGGCGCGGGCCGCCCCATCGACGGACTGGGCAACATTTTCCCCGTAACGCGCGCCAACATCAACGGCACGCCGATCAATCCGGTTTCGCGCGTTTATCCGAAAAACTACATCAACACCGGCATATCCACCATCGACACCCTGATGACCCTGATCCGCGGGCAAAAGCTGCCGATTTTCTCCGGTTCCGGTATGAAACACAATGAGCTGGCCGTGCAGATCGCACGCCAGGCCAAAATCAGCGACGACCAGGGCAGCAATTTCGGCATTGTGTTTGCCGCCATGGGTGTAAAAAACGACGTTGCGGAATACTTCCGCCGTTCCTTCGACGAATCCGGTGTTCTGCAGAAGGTTGTCATGTTCCTCAACCTTTCCAACGACCCGATCATTGAAAGAATCCTGACCCCGCGCTGTGCGCTGACGGTTGCGGAATACCTGGCCTTTGAGCTTGGAATGCATATCCTTGTCATTATGACGGATATGACCTCCTACGCGGAGGCGCTCCGTGAATTCAGCTCCTCCAAAGGTGAAATTCCCGGAAGAAAAGGGTTCCCGGGCTATTTGTATTCCGACCTTGCCTCGCTCTACGAGCGCGCCGGCATGGTCAAAGGGAAAAAGGGTTCCGTGACTCAGATCCCCATTCTGACCATGCCGAACGACGACGTGACGCATCCGGTGCCGGATCTGACCGGCTATATTACCGAAGGACAAATCGTTCTGGACCGTTCCCTCGACAACGCCGGACTTTATCCGCCTGTTTCCGTTCTGCCCTCTCTTTCCCGTCTGATGAAGGACGGCATCGGCAAGGGTTACACGCGCGAAGACCACGCGGCGCTTTCCAATCAGCTTTTCGCGGCGTATGCCAAGGTGATGGACGCCCGCTCGCTTGCTTCCGTTATCGGCGAGGAAGAGCTTTCCCCCACCGACAAGAAATACATTGAGTTCGGCAAGATGTTTGAATCCCGCTTTGTAAGCCAGGGAAGCAACGAAAACCGTTCCATCGACCAAAGCCTTGATTTGGGCTGGACTCTGCTTGCCACGCTTCCGCGCGAAGAACTGGACCGTGTGGATTCCGACACGCTGGACAAGTATTATGAAAAGGCCAAGCAGCAGCTGCAAAGCTCGGCTGCCCAGACGGAAAAAAAGGAAAATGACGAACTCGGCAACCACTGACCGCGCGGTGACTCCATTGATTGAAAGGGGTGAACTGCCTTGAGCAATCAGATTGTTCCAACCAAGGGCAACCTGCTGGCAACCAAAAAATCGCTTGAGCTTTCCAAAACAGGCTTTGAACTGCTGGACCGCAAGCGAAATATCCTGATTCGAGAAATGATGTCGCTGATCGGCAGAGCCGCGAAAATTCAGGATAAAATCGACAAAACCTATGAAGACGCCTACGCGGCTTTACAGAAAGCGAATATTACGCTCGGAATCTGCAACGAACTGTCCCGGACCGTTCCGATCGACAACAACCTGAATGTCGCATACCGCAGCGTGATGGGCGTTGAGATCCCGATGGTTTCATTGGAAACCGTCGATATTCCGATTCCGTTCGGATTAAACGCCACCAACATTGCTCTGGACGACGCGTATAATAAGTTCAACGACGTAAAACACCTGACCGCCGAACTGGCTGAAGTGGAAAACAGCGTTTACCGTTTGGCGGACGCCATTAAAAAGACGCAGAAACGCGCAAACGCCCTGAAAAACATTATGATCCCGCGTTTTGAAACAACAGTCAAGACCATTGCCGACGCATTGGAAGAAAAGGACCGCGAGGAGTTTTCACGGCTCAAGGTCATTAAAAGGCAAAAAGCACAAAAATAAAATCGCCCGGACAGGATGGAACGTCCTGAGAAAGAAAGCCGGAAAGCGTAACGGCCGACCAGCACCCGGGTAAAATGATGGGATTTCAAAACCGCCCCTTGCACTCTGTTGATTCAGAAATGCAGGGGCGGTTTTTTATGCCGAAGGGAAAAATCAGCACTCTTCTCAGGAATCGAAAATACAACCGAAAAAAGCCGGAAGAATAATGGCCTGTTTCTCACAAAACTGCCAGTTTCCCGGCGGCTGAACCACGTAAAAAAGCCCGGCTTTTGCCGGGCTTTTTGTTCTGCGTCTGAATTACGGCATGCCCGCGGCAGCATTGGGATACGTGTAACCGTACTTATTGTAGCGGACCGCCGCATAATCATTGTAATTGTATACATTGACCTCGCCTATCCGGCGGTAAAAAAGGCCTGCAAGGAAAGTATGATTTGCAAGGCACCAGCGGGTGAAGTCGGTACCGAACGCATAAGCGTTCGTGTAGTTCAGATCATGCGTCAGCGAAGCGGAATTGGAAAGGCTGACATATCCGGAATTCAGCCACCCTGTTTTTCCGTTGCAGCTCACCTGATACCAGCCGTTGCGGATATTGCTGAAGTTCATGCCCGTCACCGTGACGGAGGTGCCGTTCGTTACCAGACAAACCTGAGAGCTGTTGATATCGGGCTGGCTTCTGATATAAGTGTCGCGCGTGGTTTTCGCCGCGAGCGTTTGTCCCTGTGCGAGCGTGGGAGGAACCACGGCGTTCTTCATAATGACAATAAAATCGGAAACCGACGAGCTGTTGAAATATCCCGCCCCGACGTTGTACGCAAAGCTGATCAGGCAGTCCGCCTGATTCTGGCTCATCAGGAAATGATTGTTCTGAATCATTTTGTTCAGTTCCGAAGTGTAGGACGAATTGTTGATCTTGTTGACAAGGAGCGACCACGCTTCCGTCTGCGTAATATTATTGTAAAACACCGTATTGGCACCGAACGTGCAGCCATAGCCAATGGTCGGCACCTGATTGGCGGTCAGCAGGTCGGCATAAACCGCGGAGGAACATCCTTCCCATTTGGCAACCAGCGCAAGCATTTTATCACTGATCCGGCGCTGTTCCGACGTGGTTTCCGTAAAACTCTTTTGATTTGAAATATAGCAGTCTGTCGTGAAACCGGAAGCGCTCATTGTGCCGTTCACGGAAGAATAGGCGGTAAAGGAATATTGTCCCGCTTTATCGAAGGTCGTTGTTCCCATCCATTTTTTTACTTTTTTTCCATTCCCGGAGCTGCTTTCTTCCACACAAGAGGTCGCTTTGACCGTCCTTGTGCTGCCGTCCTGCAGCTTGATGACGAATTTTACGCCGTCGCGCGTCAGATCGGTCACGGCGGTTAACGTAACCTTTTCCCCCGTGCTTGCAATATTCGGCGAAGCAAACGCCGTTCTGACCGGCTCGGCGGCCGTTACCGCAACGGTGCATGTCGCCTTGCAGTTTCCGGAAGAAGCGGTGATCACCGCGGAGCCCTTCCCCACCGCAAGAACATAGCCGTTCGACACGGTTGCAACCGAGTTGTTGCTGCTGCTCCAGCTGATGGAATTGTCGCTCGGTGAAATGGAGCCCTTTATGTAAAGCGTCTTGCCCAGCGGAATGGACTTGGAGGATGCGGAAAGGGTAAGCGACGTTGTGTCGGAATCCTCGTCGGAATAACGCAGCCTGACAAATTCCGAACCGACATATCCGATCAGGCCGCCGGCCGTGCTTACTTTATACCACGACGGGTTGGAAACATCCAGCACCGTAAGACTGGTGCCGCAAGACAGATTGGCAAGGATTTTGCTGCTTGTGCTCGCCTGCTCGCGCAGCCGGAGCACGTCGGCGGTAACCGTGGCTCCCGTGATGGTATGCGCGGGGGTGTCGGAATCCGTCCCGCCGGACTGCCTGATGGTCAGGTACTGTTTGCTGCAATACCCCTCTTTTCCGGAAGAGGTTTTCACCTTGGCCCACGTCGCATTGGAATTGTCCGTAACGGTCAGCGTGGTTCCCTTTGCCAGCGTAAGAAGAACACGGTAGCTGGTCCCGGGTCCCGCACGAAGATGCAGCGCATCCGTAGTTTGTGCGGTCACTGACGCGGACGAAGAGGCAGATGGCGTGCCCGAGCCGGAAGATGACGAGCCGGAGGACGATGCACTGGAGGACGCACTGGAGGACGCACTGGAAGATGACGCTGTTTGACCGGAGGAAGATGCGGAACCTGTAATCTTCAGGTAGCTTTTGCTGCAATAACCTTCCTTCCCGGAAGAAGTGCGCACCTTTGCCCAGGCGGCGTTGGAATTATCCAGAACGGTGACTTTCACGCTTTTTCCCAATACCAGAAGCGATTTGTAGCTTGTGCCGGGGCCCTGACGAAGATTCAGATAGTCTGTCGTGACGCCCGTCAAGGAAGCCGACCCGGAGCTTCCGCCGGAAGAGGAAGACCCGCCCGTGACGGTGGAGGAAAACTTCAGGTACTGCCTGCTGCAATACCCGGTTTTCCCGTTGGAAGCCCGCACCTGCACCCACGAAGAACCGACATTGTTCAGCACGGTGACCGAAGTGCCCTTTTTCATGGTCAACACGATGGAGTTGGACATTCCCGCCCCTGTGCGCAGGTTCAGGTTATCGGTTGTAACCGCGGTCTGCGCGGAAGAGGAACCCGACGACGAGGCCGTGGATGACTGGCCGGAAATATTGAGGTACTGTTTGCTGCAATACCCTGTTTTCCCGCCGGAGGTCTGGATTTTTGCCCAGCCCGCATTGGAGTTGTCGAGAACGGTGACCGTAACCCCCTTGCCCAAAACAAGGAGTACCTTCTGATTCAGGCCGGCTCCCGCTCGCATATTGAGATAATCCGTCGTTACAGCCTTCAGCGCCGCGGCGGAAACCGTCATTTGCGGTATCATTGTTAAAAGCACACCGGCCGCACAAAACACAGCCAGCATCCCCAACGCAGTTTTCTTCCAAAGCTTTCTCGTTCTTCTCACAACCATTCACTCCCGCAATTTCAAAATCCTCAAAAAAGTCATAAATATTCCAATTCATACATATCTATTTATGATTATACGCCAATATATGACAATAATCAACTATAAATCATGTAAGATCTGCACTTGTTGATATTTTCCTTATAAAATGTATTTCCGCTCCGCAAAATTGCTTTATCTTGTGGTCGGAACGGATCTATTTTGGAAAACGGGAGAAACGAAAACGCCGAACAGGGAGAAAATCGGGCAAAAAAGAACGGAAAACCCGATCCCGACAATAAAAAAGCCGGCCCAAACCCCGACAACGGGGGTTCGGCCGGCCTGGTTCGGTCATGAATGTGCAAGGGCGTCCGTTTCTTCCGCGTGCCCCGTGTAAGTGGGCACCAGCTCATGAATGAATTTCATCATCGTCACATTGTCAACTCCCGCGTACTGTCTGAGCCTTTCTATCTGGGACAGGAACGTGTTTTCGTTGAACGGAATCGGGTTCCCGATATAAATCAGTTCGTGCGAAGTTTTTTTGCAGCCGCCTTCACTGTCCAGCAGCAATTCTTCGTAAAGCTTTTCTCCGGGGCGAAGTCCGGTAAATTTTATTTTGATATCCACATCCGGCTGAAAACCGGAAAGGCGGATCAGATTGCGCGCCAAATCGACAATTTTGACCGGCTGGCCCATATCGAGCACAAAAATCTCGCCGCCGTGCGCCATGCCGCCGGCCTGAATCACCAGCCGCGCCGCTTCCGGAATCGTCATAAAGTACCGGATAATATCCGGATGCGTAACGGTCACGGGGCCGCCGGCCTCAATCTGCCTTTTAAACAGCGGAATCACGCTTCCGTTGCTGCCGAGCACGTTGCCGAAGCGAACCGCCACGAAATCCGTCTTGCTGTGGCGGCTGAAATACTGAATGATCAGTTCGCAGATCCGTTTGGTCGCCCCCATGACATTCGTGGGGTTCACCGCCTTATCGGTGGAAATGAGCACCATTCGCTTTGCGCCGTATTCATCGCAGGCCTGCGCCACATTGAGCGTACCGAAAACATTGTTCTTTACCGCCTCGCCCGGGCTGAGCTCCATGAGCGGAACATGCTTATGCGCCGCCGCGTGAAAAACAACGTCGGGGTGGCAGACTTCAAACACATGATTGACTCTGGCTTTATCGCGCACGGAACCGATGAGGACCTCCAGATTCAGCTTTTTAAAGCGCATCAGCAGCTCATTTTGAAGGTCGTACGCGTTATTTTCATAAATATCAAAAATAATCAGCTTTTTGGGGTTGAAATGGGCGATCTGCCGGCACAGCTCGCTTCCGATGGAACCGCCGCCCCCCGTGACCAAAACCGTCTTGCCCTTCAGGTATTCGCTGATTTCCGAGACGTTCAGCTTGATTTCATCCCTGCCCAGAAGATCGATGATATCCACATCCCTGATTTTAAGCGGGTCGGCGCTGTCCTCGATAATCTCATACAAAGCCGGGATGGTTTTCAGCTGGCAGTTGGTTTTCGAACAGATATTGACAATGTCCTGCTTGTCCTTTCGGGAAGCGGTCGCAACCGCCAGAACGATCTGGTCCACATTATAGCGGGCGGCCATGCGGACAATGCTCTCGCGCCCGCCCGCGACCTTGACGCCGTGAATCCGGGTGCCCTTTTTGCTCTTGTCGTCGTCGATCGCCACCACGGGGATCCCCTTGTTCTCAGGGGCGCTTTTCATATCCTTGATCACCATGGAGCCCATTTCGCCCGCGCCGATCACCATGACCCGGTTGAACTCCTCCTCGTCGTCCCGGTGAATCTGGCTGCGCTTTCTCATCCGTCGCATCAGCCGGAAGCTGAAACGGGAAGCCCCCACAAAGAAAAACAGGATCAGCCATCCGATAATATAAACGGAAATCGGGAAACGCTTTACATGGAGGACCGGCCAGGAGAGCGTAAAGCTCAGAATACTGGCAATAAAACAGCCGACCGTCGTACCGTAAAAAATCTGGAGCAGTTCGTCCAGGCTGGCAAACTGCCACATCGTCGTATAAAACCGGAACAAAGTAAAGGTCAAAATACAAATAACGGTCATCCATGGGATATTGCTTTGAAACGCCTGCAGATCATAGGTGGGAATAAAATTCTCAAAACGAAGCATGAAAGAAATCCAGTAACTAAAGAAAATAAAGACAATGTCAAAAATCATTTGCGGCAACGAATATTTTATGGTAATTTTCTTACTTTTCATATCACCAACTACTCCTACTCCCAATGACAAATTTACAACCGCATAAGTATAGCACAATTTTAACACAAAATAAACATAATTTTAACTTTCAGGGTATTATGATGCCTCGCAGCCGCGAAACGGCTGTGTGAAATTCCGTTTACTCCATTGGGTTCACCCTCAAACCGCCCGGCCGCATAAACAGGCTGTCCCCCTTATCCGCCGGGGGCTTGTTCCCGCGGCCTTCGACACGCCGCCGCTGCCGGTTATTAAATCTCTAATTCTTACAATAAGCATGACGTACGTTTTATTATTGCACAATTTCACGTTGAATTTGTTAACATTTTGTTATAATATGCATGATTTCCAACGGAGGGCCTTCCAGAATCCAGATTTCGTCCGCGAGCAGCTCCGCTTCTCTTTTGTCATGGGTCACCAATATTTTCAGACAGTCCGGCGTTTTTTCACGAAACAGCGAAATAATTTCCTGCTTTGAACCGTCGTCGAGCGCATGGAAGGGTTCGTCCATCAGATAGAGGTTCCCGCCGAACGCCAGCGCCCTTGCAATCGCCACCCGCTGGCGCATTCCGCCGCTCAGTTCATGGGGCCGCTTGTCCGCTTCCCCCGCAAGCCCCACCTGGACAAGCAGGGCACGTGCCTCGCGCAGATTCCGCTCCCTGCTTCCGCGCAGCACCGCCGCAATATTCTCTTCCGCGGAAACCCAGGGCAGCAGCCTGTCTTCCTGAAACAGAAACGAAATTCTCCTGTTTTCCATGCCTGTGACCTCGCCCGAATCAAGCCGGACAAGCCCTGCAATACAATTCAGAAGCGTGGTTTTCCCGCATCCGGAAGGACCGAACAGGCACAGCACCCCTTTTTCCGGAAAGAGAGCGGAAAAATCGCGCAGCACAAACTTTTCCCCAAATTGTTTTGTCGCATGTTTGATTTCAATTCTCATTCGCAGCCTCAGTCAATGTTGTATTTTTTCCCGATCTTTCGCATCAGGGCCACCATCAGGCGCTCCAAAACGACGCTCATCAAAACCACCACGGCGGTCCACGCGAAAAGGTCGGCGGTTTCAAGGTAAATTTTCGAGTCGTAAATATGACCGCCGATGGAAAACTCCGTGCTTGCGAGCACCTCCGCCGCAATGCAGGTTTTCCACGCAAGCCCCATGCCGGTGGTGCACGCCGCGGTGAAATACGGCATGACGGACGGAATGTAGACCCGGCGAACGGTACGGGCCCGGCCGAAACGGTAGACCCGCGCCATTTCCAGTAATCCGGAGTCGGTTTTTAAAATTCCATTCATCACGTTTCCCAGCACGATCGGCGTTACTTCCAAAAACGCGGTAAACGTGGGCACCTGCTCGGAACGGAGCCAAACCAAAGCCAGAATAATAAAGGAAACCACCGGGGTCGCTTTGATCATGCTGACAAGCGGATAAAGCAGGTCGTAAAGAAGCCGGACCGACGTGGTAAGCACCGCCAACACAATGCCGGCCGAAACACCAAGCAGAAAACCGGCCAGCACATGCAGCATGGAATTCAGCGCGGAAACCCAGAAGGACGCGTCGCCCGAAAGCTCCCGCAGCCTGACCAAAACACGAACAGGAGATACGATCAGTATCTCCTGCTTGACAATATAGCAAAGCATCTCCCAAACGGCAATCCAAAAAACCGCAGCGGCGATTTTTCCTGCCGTCCGCCGGAAAAATTCTTTTTTATTTTGTGTAGTAAAAATCATCACCGGGCAGTTTCCCCCCAACGGATTTGGGATTGGCTTTGAACAGAATATTGAGGAAATCCGGGATCTTCGCCTTCATATCGGCTCCGTCCATGTAAACGATATTGCAGTTGGGAATGGCCTTCTGCGCAACCGCAGCCGGCATAATGCCGTATTTTTCGGACAGCGCGGCCGCGTTTTTCACCTGCGAGTTGGTGTATTCCGTAGACGCTTTGTATTCCGTGAGGAAGCGGTCGAACGCCGCCTTGTTCTTTTCGGCAAAATCCTTGCGGACAATCAGGCAGCCCATGGCCAGAACGCTTTTGCTCCCGGCAGCCTTGTCCCATTCCTTGGTCAGGTCAAGCGCTATTTTTGTGGTTTTGCTTTTTGTGGTCACCTGTGTGACATAGGGTTCGGGAAGGACCGCGATCTTCACCTTGCCCGCAATCATCTGAGTGGCAAGCTCGGCGTGCTCCGTCAGATATTTCACCGTCACATCCGTGCCGACCGTAAGGCCGTTCTGTTTGAGAATATAATTCAGCGCGTATTCGGGTGTGGCGCCCTGGCCGGAAGAATAAATCGTTTTGCCCTTCAGGTCGGCAACCGATTTGATATTCTCTCCGTTGGTCAGCAGGAAAAGCACACCCAGCGTGTTGACGGCGGCCATTTGGACCTTGCCGCTTGTCTTGTTGTAAAGCGTTGCCGCCAGGTTGGTGGGAACGGCGGCGACATCCACTTCTCCGGATGAAATTTTGGAAACGATTTCATCCGGCGCGCCTGAAATGGTAAACACATATTGGTTCGCCGCCGTTTTCGCATCGTTGTCGCTCATCAGCTTCAGCATGCCGAGGCCGGTCGGGCCCTTCAGCGTCGCCACCTTCACGGTTGTTTTTTCCGCCGCGGAGCTTACGGAAGCGTTGGAAGACGTGTTGGAAGACGCATTGGAAGACGCGGAAGAGCTGGAGCACCCGGCGGCGGCCGAAAAGAACAGGACGGCGGAAAGCGCCAGAGCGGTGATCCGTTTTGTTTGTTTCATTATAATCCTCCTTCATAAATTATAAAAGATCTATCATTCATGGAACTGACCGGTTTTCAGGCGGTCAGAGTCAAGAATTACAATCGTTTTTCCGCTGCGGCGGATCAGCCCGTCCGCGGTCAGAGCATTGAACGCCCGGTACAGGGAAGCACGGCCCATATTCAGCATGCTGGCCAGCTGGCTCATCGTGCATGGAAGCTGAAACTCCTCGGGTGTGCGGTTTTGCAGAGAAACCGTCAGCAGAAACGACGCCAGACGGTATTCCACATTTCCGCCGGCAAAAAAATCAATCCGGTTGTTCAGAAAACAGATGCGGCCCGAAAGATAGCTGATGTAATTTTCCGCTACCCGCACGTCGCGGCAAAACAGCCGGTGCAGCAGCGACTGCGATAAAAACATCACCCTGCTGGGTTTCACGGCGGTAATGTCCGAAACATACTGCCGCGCGGAATTGAAAAGACCCGCCACCCCGAACACCCCGCCGGTATAAAATATGTTCATGATCAGGTCGTTTTTTTCCGCCGATGGCTTGACCGCCTGCAGCTGCCCGGAAAGAACAATTCCCACGCTTTTTTCAAAAGAATGGCGCGTGTATATTTTTTCCCCTGCTTCAAACGATACGCACCGGCACCCTTCGCATTCGAAGGCATGCTGCGCCTGCTGCGTGTCCAGTCCGCTGAAAAGAAAGCTCTGCGACAGCATCGGAAGATATTTTTTTTGTTTCTGTAGGATTTTCATAATAATTGTCTCACAATATCCACTCGTTTTTGTATCATACGTTACATATTCAGATTATAATTTAATATTTCTTTTTTGTCAACTATTTCACGAGTTTCATTTGCGGCGGAAAGTTTGGGCGTCCCGGAAAAAAAGCCCGCTCTTATAGGGACAAAATTGATTTTGTTTCGTGTTTTTTGCACTTTTTTTGAATTTATTTTTTAATATTTTTGTATAATAATGTAGAAAATCCAAAAGTAATTTGTTATAATAGAAATGGCATAATGCAGGATTGTATGTTATAGTTTTCCAGTTGCTTTTGGGAGATGAACATATGAGATTCTCTACGATATTCAGCAATTTTAAAATAAAAACCAAACTTCTGGCATTGGCGGTGGCCTCCTCTCTCTTCCTTGCCGTGTTTTTTGGCATATCCTTTTATAACGACATGAAAGAAAGCGAAAACGCGCTTCAGCTGATTGAAACCAACACGCGCAGCGCCTACGATATTCAAATCAAAAATCAGGTGCAAAGCGCGGTCACGCTGCTGAACGAGGTTTATCAAAAGCATCTTTCCGGCGAAATGACGCTGGAGCAGTCCAAGCTGCTCGGCGCAGATCTGATCCGCAGCATGAGATACGGGAACAACAGCTATTTTTGGGTGGATACCACGGAGGGGGTCAACGTGGTCCTGCTGGGCTCCAAAACCGAAGGCACCAACCGGTATGATTTCAGGGATATCAAAGGAACCCTGGTGGTGCAGGCGTTCATTCGCAACGCAACGGAGGGAACAGACGCCTGTATCGACTACTGGTTCCCGAAGGAAGGGGAAATGCAGGCGGTCCACAAGCGCGGGTACAGCAAGCTGTTCCAGCCCTTCGGCTGGGTGGTCGGCACCGGAATCTACATGGATGAAATCGACAGCAAAATCGCCTTGACAAAACAGAACCTGGAAAACGCCCTGAAAACGAAAGTCGCTGTCTTCGCCGTCATTTTTTCCATTTTTATCGGCTTGTCCTTTGCGGCCATTTCGCTGATTTCAAAAAACATTTCCAAGCCTCTGCAAAAGGCGGTCGCTTTTGCCGCGCGTCTTTCCAACGGAATGATGGACGCGGAAATTCATGAGGATATCAAAACAAGGAAAGATGAAGTCGGGAAGCTTTCGGTTTCCCTTGAAAAAATGAAAAATGCAATCGGCACGCTGGTGGACAATCTGACGGAAAAAGCGGACGCGCTCTCGCGTGAAAAGGAGCTTTTGCGCACGACCCTGATTTCCGTCGGCGACGGCGTAATCTCCACCGACGAAAGCGGAAATATCGTGCTGATCAACCCGGTTGCGGAGCTGCTGACCGGCTGGACCAAAAACGACGCGGCGGGAAAACATCTGGAGGATGTTTTCCGAATCGTTTCGGATGGATCGGCCGATCCCGTGAAAAACTTGTTCCAGGACGGAAAAATCGCAGTATTGGAAAGCGACACCTTCCTCATTTCCAAAACCGGGAAGTGCATTCCCGTGGAAAGCACCGCGGCGCCCATTTCCGATAAGAGCGGAGCCGTCAGGGGCGCGGTGCTCGTTTTCCACGACGTCACCGAAAGAAAAAAGAAAATGGAACAGATCCGCTATCTGGGTTACCATGACCAGCTGACCGGGCTGTATAACCGCGCTTATTTCGAGCAGCAGATGGCAAAGGCCGATATTCCGGAAAGCAGCCCCATCAGCCTGATTATGGCCGACGTGAACGGCCTGAAGCTGACAAACGACGCGTTCGGCCATTCTGCGGGCGACAAGCTGATTTATAATACGGCGCAGGCTTTGAAAAACAGCTGCCGGTCGGATGATTTCATTTTCCGCATCGGCGGCGACGAGTTTGTCATTATTCTGCCGCGGACCCATTTGCAGCAGGCGAAAGCGCTGGTGAAAAGAATCCGGAAAACGATTCGGGACGCTCAGAAAGACGACTCGACTTACCTTTCCGTTTCGTTCGGATGCGCGGAAAAAACGCTGTTCACCCCGACCATGGAGGATGTGCTGCGGCAGGCGGAGGACAGCATGTACCGGGAAAAGCTGGTGGAAAGCAAATCCACAAAAATACTGATCATAGAAAACATCAAAACCCAGCTGTTCTCCACCATGAAAGAGGACAACGAAAGCTACATCGACATCAGCAGGGTCTGCAGCGAAATAGGAAAAGCCATGAACTTTGACCCGAGGGACCTGCACGACCTGTCCACCGCCGCTTTGCTTTATGACATTGGGAAAGTGACCCTGAACCGAAAGATTCTGACGAAGGAAACCGCGCTGACGGAAGAAGAGTGGATGGAAGTCAAGCACCACGCCGAAGCCGGCTATCACATTCTGAAGTCGCTGAACGAAATGTCGCAGGTGGCGGAATATGTGCTGGCACACCACGAGCTTTGGAACGGCACCGGCTACCCGAAGGGGCTGAAGGGAGCTGAAATTCCGCTGCCGTCCCGCATTATCACCGTTGTGGACAGTTACTTTGCCATGATCAACGACAGGCCCTACCGAAAAGCCTATCCGCAGGAAAAAGCAGTGGACGAAATCACAAAAAACGCGGGGATTTTATTCGACCCGGAAGTGGTCCGCGTGTTCCTCCGTGTCTGCTGCCCGGAAAGCGCGGCGCAGTCCTGCAAATAGAAACCTTTTTTCTCTTTTGTTGAATAAAAATACGACTCCTGATATAATAGAAAGAAAAAGGAAGGCGAGGTGAAACTGCCTTGAATAAAAAGCGAAGCAATAAAACGGCTGCGGTCATCGACATCGGCTCCAACCAGATCAAAATGCGGATTTCCCAGCTGAAACGCGGAAAAATCGAGGATCTGGACCGGCTTGAATACCCGCTGGGTCTTGGCCACGAGGTATTTACGGACGAAAAGATCAGCTTTGAAAGCCTGCGCGAGCTGTCGGGAATCCTGCGCGGCTACAGCAGCGTCATGGCGGAATACGGCGTCGCCCAGTGCAGGGTGGTCGCAACAACGGCCCTTCGCGAGGCCGCCAACCGCAGCTACGTGGTGGACCAGCTGAAAATTCAGAACGACCTTACCGTTCAGATTCTTGAGGACGACCAGGAAAAAACGCTGATCTACTCCGAAATATTAAATTCCCTGAAAAATATGGAGGGAAAAGAAAAACAGGACGCGCTGATCTCCTACATCGGCGCGGGGACCATCGGCTTCTCCGTTTATGACGGAAAGCGGATGATTTTTTCCCAGAACATTCCCATGGGGGCGCTCAAGCTGCACGATATGCTCGGGAACATTCAGGAACAGACCGAGGATTTTTCCACCGTCGTGCAGGAATACCTCGACTCCATCATCGGGCATATCTCCATCCCCGAAAACATGGGCCTCGTGTCGAACCTGATCCTGACCGGAAATGAAATCGAACTGATTGCGAAAATCTGCGGCGTGGAACCGGAAAGCGGAAAGTACGTCATCCAGTCAAAGCTCCTGTCCGACCTGTTCGGGCACATCCGCTCCCTTCCCCGCGAAAAAATCAGCGTCCAGTACGGCATCGGCGAGGATTCCGACGAGCTGCTCTATTCCGCGCTCGCCATTTACATACGCCTGGTCGAATTCACCACCTCCGAGGTAATCATCGCCCCGAAGGTCGAGTTGTGGGACGCGCTGATCCGCCAGATGCTGCTGCCGAAAAGCGGCGAGGAATATTTCGAGCATGTGCGCGTCAATGCGATTTCCTGCGCGCAGGCCATTGCGCGCAACTACGACTGCGACCCGGAGCACGCCGACAATATCCGGAAATCGGCCTGCAAGATTTTCGACAAAATGAAAGGCGCGCACGGGCTGGACCACCGCAAGCGGCTTTTGCTGGAGCTGGCCGCCATTCTGCACGAATGCGGCCATTACGTGACGGCGAAGCAGCACCTTCGCAGCACCTTCGACCTGATCAAAAACATCGACGTTTACGGCATGACGGACGAGGAAATGCTGCTGACCGCCTATGTTTCCAGCTACAACGAATATGACGTGCCGAATTTCAACGATATTGAATTCATTTACCTGAGCCAGAAGAACCGCCTGATTGTCTCAAAGCTGGTCGCCATTTTCCGCCTTGCCGACGCTCTGGACAAATCGCAGAAGCAAAAGCTGAGCGAAATCAAGGTCAAGCTGGAAAACGACCGGCTGCTGATCACCGCGCACAGCAGCGAAAACGTAATCCTTGAAAAATGGGCGTTTGAGCAGTGCTGCCCGTTCTTTAAGGAGGTTTTCGGATACAACCCCGAGCTGCTGATTAAAAACCCCATGATTTCACGATAAAGGTGGATGATAAGAATGAATCAAAAGCCTAAAATCCCTTATTTGAACCGTGAACTGAGCTGGATGGATTTTAACGCGCGCGTCCTGGAGGAAGCGTTTGAAAAGGAAAACCCGATCATGGAGCGGATTCGCTTTCTGGCGATCACCGCCTCCAATCTGGATGAATTTTTCATGGTCCGCGTTGCCGGCGTGAAGGAACAGGTCAACTCCAAATACAGCGGAGAGGACCCTTCCGGGCTGACGCCCGCAAAGCTTCTTCCGATCCTGACCGAAAAAACACGCGTCTTCAGCGAAAAGCAGTACTCCTGCCTTCACCGCTCCATCCTGCCCGTTCTGAAAAAGCAGGAGATTTTCTTTTTGCAGCCCGATGAAATGAACGGGCAGCAGAAAAAATTTGTTTCCGACTATTTTGACCGGGTCCTGTTCCCAGTGCTGACCCCGCTGGCGGTGGATACCAGCCGCCCGTTCCCCCTGCTGGCGAATAAGAGCCTGAACCTCGCGGTCCGGCTCATGAATGAAAACGAATCCTATTTTGCGGTGGTGCAGGTTCCGTCCATCCTTTCCCGGTTCCTCCAGGTCCCGTCCGATTCGGGCACGGCTTTCGTGCTGCTGGAAAACGTGATTGCCTGCAAGCTGGACGCTCTTTTTGAAAGCAGCGACATCCGCTCCTGCTGCGCGTTCCGGATCACCCGGAATTCCGACCTGGAAATCGACGAAGAGGCGGAAGACCTGCTGATTGAAATCCAGAAATCCATCAAAAAACGCAAGCGCGGCAAACCGGTGCGCCTTCAGCTGATCCAGCGCTGCGATCAGGAAACAAAAGCCTTCCTGGAGGAGGCGCTCGACATCAGTCCCGATGAAATCTACGAAGAGCCCGGCCCGCTGGATCTGACCTTCTTTTCCAAATTCGCCTCTCTGCCCGAGTTCAGGCCGCTCTGCTTCAAACCGCTCGAGCCCGTTTATCCCCCGCCGGATTTCTGGGGCTACAGCGATATTTTCGCGGCGATCCGGGAAAAGGACCGCATGGTGCACCACCCCTATGAAAGCTTTGAAACCGTGGTGGATTTTGTCCGGCAGGCCGCGGAGGACGAGAACGTGCTCGCCATCAAGCAAACCCTGTACCGCGTGAGCGGCCACTCCCCCATTGTCGCCGCGCTGATCAAAGCCGCGGAAAACGGCAAGCAGGTGACGGTCCTGGTGGAGCTGAAAGCGCGGTTCGACGAGGAAAACAACATTATCTGGGCGAAAAAGCTGGAAGAGGCGGGCTGCCATGTCATTTACGGACTTGCAGGGCTGAAAACGCACTGCAAAATCCTTCTGGTGGTGCGGCGCGACGAAGACGGAATCCGCCGCTACCTGCATATGGGAACCGGGAATTACAACGACTCGACCGCGAAGATCTATACGGACATCGGTGTTTTCACCTGTAAAGAGCCGTACGGCACCGACGCCTCCTCGCTGTTCAATGTGCTGACCGGCTATTCCCTTCCGCCCGAATACAACCGCTTTGTGGTCGCCCCGCACGGGATGCGTGCCTTTTTTGAGCGGATGATCGAAAAGGAAATCGAAAACGCCCATCTCGGCCTGCCGTGCGGAATCACGGCGAAGGTCAATTCGCTGGTCGATCCCGGCATGACCGAGCTGCTTTACCGGGCTTCGCAGGCAAAGGTCCCCATTCGTCTGATTGTGCGCGGCATTTGCTGCCTGGTACCCGGCCTGCCCGGCATCAGCGAAACCATTTCGGTGCACAGCATTGTGGGGCGGCAGCTGGAACACAGCCGTATTTTCCGGTTTGAAAATGCCGGAACCCCCAAAATTTACATGGGCAGCGCGGACTGGATGACACGCAACCTTGACCGGCGCGTGGAGCTTGTTTTCCCGATCGAAGACCCCGACCTGAAAGAACGCGCTTTTTCCATACTAAATCTGATGCTGAGTGACAATATTAATACCAGAGTCATGCAGCCGGACACCTCTTACGGCCATATCGACCGGCGCGGCAAGGCGCCGCTCGACTGTCAGGCGGAGTTCTGGCGAATCGCGCAGAAAAAGGCCGCCGCCCTTTCCGAGCAGGACGAAAGCAAGCCTTACCGGCCTATTTACAGCGCGGATCTCAGCAAAAATCCATCTTTATTAAAGTGAGGGAATTGTATGAAAAGAATCGGCATTTTAACCAGCGGCGGCGACTGCCAGGGCCTGAACGCGGCAATCCGCGGCGTAGCGAAGGCGCTTTATTTCCGTTTTAAGGACGATGTGGAGATTTACGGAATCATCGACGGGTACCGCGGACTGATCGAGGGCAATTACAAAAGAATGAAGCCCGCCGACTTTTCGGGGATTCTCACACTGGGCGGAACCATTCTCGGCACTTCGCGCCAGCCTTTCAAGCTGATGCGCGTGATCGACGAAAACAGCGTGGATAAAGTCAAAAACATGAAAGAAAATTACAAGAGCATGAAGCTGGACTGCCTTGTAATTCTGGGAGGAAACGGAACCCATAAAACCGCGAACCTGCTGCGGGAAGAGGGCCTGAATGTCGTCACCCTGCCCAAAACGATCGACAACGACGTTTGGGGCACGGACATGACGTTCGGCTTCAACAGCGCGGTGGACATCGCAACCAACGTGCTCGACTGCATCCACACCACGGCAACCTCTCACGGCAGGGTGTTCATTGTGGAAATCATGGGCCACAAGGCGGGATGGATGACGCTGAGCGCGGGCATCGCCGGCGGCGCGGACGTGATTCTGATCCCCGAAATTCCCTACAGCATCGATGCCGTGACAAAAACCATCCGCCAGCGCACCAAGGACGGCAAGCATTTTTCGATTCTCGCGGTCGCGGAAGGAGTCCTCTCGCAGGAGGAAGCGAAGCTGAGCAAAAAGGAATTCAAGACCGCTCGCGCCGCCATGGCGTTTCCTTCCATTTCCTACCGGCTTGCGCAGGAAATCGGCGATCAAACCGGTCAGGAGATCCGCGTGACCGTTCCGGGGCATTTCCAGCGCGGCGGCAGCCCCTGCCCTTACGACCGCCTGCTGGCAACCCGTTTCGGCGCGGCGGCGGCCAACCTGATCGCGGAAAAAAATTACGGCAACATGGTCGCGCTGCAGAACGACCGGATCGTACCGGTGCCGCTGGGCGAGGTTGCCGGCAAGCTGAAGCTTGTCCCCCCGGACTGCGACATTGTGCGCACGGCAAAGGACATCGGAATCAGCTTCGGCGAATAAAAAGCCGCCTTTGCGGCGGTAGACGCAAAACAATGCGCAGAGCCCCGAACCGCCGGCGTGCGGTTCGGGGCCTGTTTGCGTTTACAGATCAATCGCGATATCGTACTTTTTCAGCCAGTAGTTGACCATGAGAAGATAGGCCATCAGCTGCGGCCCGGCCATCAGCTGGCCGAAAAAAGGCTTTCCGTAATCGGAGGTTTTTTCCAGAAGGCTTTCAACGGCCTTTTTGCTGACCAGCGTGTGAATCGGCTCGCTTTTGTCCGCCATCACCATTTTCAGCCGCTGGCGGATCATGCGTTCATAATCCGGATTATGCGTTTTCGGGTACGGGCTTTTTTTGCGCATCAGCACATCCTCCGGCAGCCACGGACGCGCGGCGTCGCGCAGAAGACCCTTGACCACGCCGTTATGGCACTTGTATTCCCACGGGGTGTTGAACACATACTGAACCAGCCGATGGTCGGCGTACGGCACGCGGACCTCCAGTCCGCTCGCCATGCTCGCCCGGTCCTTGCGTTCCAGCAGCAGGGCCATAAACCAGTAAATATTCAGGTAGGAAATTTCCCTGCGGCGCTTTTCCTGCGGGCTTTCCCCCTCCAGAACCGGCACGGAGTCAATGGATTCCTCATACCTGCGGTTCACATATTCGGGAAGGTCCAGCGCGTCCGCGATTTCCGGAATCAGCAGGCCGGTGCGCACGGACAGGTCCGGCGACCAGGGAAACGCATGGCCCTCCAGCGCCTCTTTTTTATGGAACCACGGATATCCGCCGAACACCTCGTCGGAGCATTCTCCGCTGAGCCCCACCACGTGGTTCCGCTTGATCAGCCTGCAAAAATGGAGCAGAGAGGAATCCACGTCCGCCATGCCGGGCAGGTCCTTTGCCTCCACCGAATCATACAGGCAGTCCGCAAGCTGTATGCTGCCGCATTCCAGATAGGTGTGGCGGGTCCCGCAGTAATCCACTATGCGTTCCACCCACGGGCGGTCCGCGTCCGGCTGAAAAGCGGTCGGTTTAAAGTAGCGGTCGTTCCCCACAAAATCGAACGAATAAGTGGACAGCACCTGCCCGAGGCTGCGGTAATGCCTTGCGGCAAGCGCCGTGATGATGCTGGAATCCAGCCCGCCGGAAAGCAGGGTACACAGCGGGACATCCGAAACCAGCTGGCGGGTCACCGTGTCCTCCAGAAGATCGCGCACATGCCTGACCGTATCGTCATAGCTGTCGGGGTGCTCGTGGCTTTTCAGTTCAAAATAAGGGTGTGTCTCAAAGCCTTCCCGGTCGAAAACCGCAAAATATCCGGGTTTGATTTCACGGATTTTTTCAAACACGCCGTTCCCCGCGGTCCTTGCCGGTCCCAGCCCGAAAATTTCACAGAACCCCTCGCGCCCGACCACCGGATTGACACCCGGATACTCGAACAGCGCCTTGATTTCCGACCCGAAAATCAGCCTGCCGTTTTTCATGGTATAAAACAGCGGCTTTACCCCAAAACGGTCTCTACAAAGGAAGCAGCACCCTCTGCGCTCGTCGTCCACAGCAAAGGCAAATATTCCGTTCAGCTTTTCGGCGCATTCAAACCCGTACTCCATGTAGCATTTCAGGAGGACCTCCGTGTCGCTCCTGGTTTCAAACGTATGTCCAAGGGCTTTCAGCCCGGCGCGCAGTTCCTCCGTGTTGTACAGCTCCCCGTTGTAGACAATGGTATAGCTGAAACCGTCCGCGCGCGCCGTCATCGGCTGCTTTCCGCCCTCAATATCCACAACCGCCAGCCTTGCATGCGCAAGCGCCGCGTGTGCGGACACATGTACCCCATGGGCATCGGGGCCGCGATGCTTCAGCGTTGCTCCCATCCGCTTGGCCAGCGCCCCCCAGAACAGGGCTTCTTCACTCAGGTCGTCGTTATAGTCGCAAAATCCCGCAATTCCGCACATAGAAATACCTCGCTTTCCTCTTCTCATTTCATATTATGCCACTGTATAATTATGGTTCCGGCAGCGGCAAAATGCGAAAGGAATATAAACGAAGCCGTTTCGCGTGTGATTACGGGAAAGCCGCAGGGATAAAATAAAACATCGTTCAAAAAATGCGTCCTGATCGGGCTAATAGCCGTTTCAGAACGCATGGCCTTGTTTGCGGAGTGATTTGTTTTCATATCATTGCTGCCGCAGATTTTTTTGCATCAGCTGATTTGAGCATGGTAACCGCCGATAGAAAAATCCTTCCGTCAGCATTTGGAGCGAAACACCTGGTCGTCGTACACCTGCGCAACCGTGTGGTTCGGGTAATAGCAGTAGATGACGCCGTTGTCCCGGCTTACAATCAGCGACGGGCCGAACTGCTTGCAATCGTTCAGGAGCTGGAACTCGTAATACCGCTGCCCATCGTACTCCAGATCATCGCGCACCAGCTTGATCCGGTACTTGCCGTAATCCACGTTGATCATATTTTTTACCGTGTTGACCGCTTCCGCGCGCCCGATATTCGGCCCCGCGGCGGCGGCAACCACGTTCCGGCTGTCCGCCGATCTGTTTTGCTGAGCCGTTCCGGCTTTTTGACACCCAACCATCCACGCGGAAAGAAAGGCCAGGCAAAACACCGCCGCAATGATTCTTTTTTTCATCTCAAAGCCCCCCGACTCCTTCAAGCTCTTTTCATATATATTATCGAATGCGCATTAAATATACAACAAAAGTTAAAGAATTGTAAGCAATTCTTACAATTCTGTAAACGTCATCCAATCGGGGGATTCCAACCATGTTGAAAGCAAAAATAATTGTGTTATAATGTAAAGAAAACAGACAAAAGGGGCGGATTACCATGCTGATCAATAAAAGCAAGGTCGTTGTTGTCGGTTCGGGCGCGGTTGGTTCGGCCACCGCTTTCAGCCTTGTCACGCAGGGCGTGTGCGACGATGTGGTCCTTACCGACCTGAATTATGAAAAAGCCGTCGGCGAAGCGATGGATTTGCAGCACTGCATCGAGTACCTGAACCGCAACGTGAATGTAAGCGCGGGCAGATGCGAGGACTGCGGCGACGCCGACATTGTCGTAATCACCGCTTCCGCGCCGTATGTCGAGGGGCAGAACCGGCTGGACATGCTGGAAACCAGCGAGAGAATCGTGCGCAGCATTGTGGAGCCGATCATGAAAAACGGATTTGACGGCCATTTCGTCGTCATCTCCAATCCGGTGGACATTATGTCCTATTATATTTACAAGCTCTCCGGCCTGCCGAAAAATCAAATCATCGGCACGGGCACCGCACTGGACACCGCCCGCATGAAATGCCTGATTGCGAAAAGGATCGGCGTCGACCCCCGCAGCGTACACTGCACCGTGATGGGCGAACACGGAGATTCCCAAATGGTCCCGTGGAGCCGCGTGACGGTGGGCGGCAAGGATTTTTTCAACATCATCGCCGACAATCAGGACCGGCTCAGCGGCGTAAACCTGGATGAACTGGTGCATGAAACCGCCGAGGCCGGCTGGGAGATCGTGCACCGCAAGGGAAACACCAATTTCGGAATCGCCACCACCGCCGTGGGAATCATCAAGGCGATTTTGCACAACGAAAACAGGATCCTCCCCGTTTCCACCCTGCTGGGCGGCGAATACGGGGAAACCGACATTTTTGCCGGCGTTCCTGCGGTATTGAACCGCCGGGGCGTAAAAGAGGTCGTGGAGGTGCGCATGACGCCCGAGGAGATGGAACGGTTCAAAAAGTCCGTCTCCGTTATCCGGCAATATTGCGAAAAGCTGAAATACTGATTGGCTGAATCATTCTGAAACTGATACTGTGAGGATGGAAAATGAAGCAAAGCAGAGGTTACCCCGTCGTCCATGTGACGCACAAAGCAGAAAACAGCGTTCTGACCGGACACCCGTGGATTTACAGCACGGAGCTGGTCAAAACGGAAGGCGGCTATGAAAACGGCGGACTGGTGGACGTGGTGAACCCAAAAGGAAAATATCTTGGAACAGGGCTGATCAGCGACCGTTCCAAAATCCGCATCCGCATGATTTCACGCAACGCGAACGATACCTTCGACACAGCCTTTTGGGAGCGCCGCCTGCGCCACGCGTGGGATTACCGCAAAACCGTAATGGGAAACGACATCCGCTGCTGCCGGATTATTTTCGGCGAAGCCGACCATTTCCCCGGCCTGACGGTCGACCGGTTCGACAACATTCTGGTCACGCAGACGCTTTCGCTCGGCATGGAGCGTTTGAAGCCCTTGCTTTTTCCGCTGCTGTATCAAATTCTGACCGGAGACGGCCAGCACATCGACGGGATTTATGAACGCAACGACGTGGGAATCCGCGAACTGGAGGGAATGCGGCAGAATAAGGGATTTTTTCCGCTGGAAGGCATTCCGGTACCCGGTATCACTCAAACCGCGATCACGGAAAACGGCATCGAGTACGGCGTCGACTTTGAAAACGGCCAGAAAACCGGATTCTTTCTCGATCAAAAATACAACCGCCGGGCCGTGGCGAAAATCAGCCGCGGAAAAAATGTGCTGGACTGCTTTACCCACACCGGCTCCTTCGCGCTGAACGCCGCCATGGGCGGCGCGGCGCATGTGCACGCGGTGGACATTTCGGAAGACGCCGTGGAAATGGCACGGGCAAACGCGCGGCGCAATCATCTGGAAGAACGCATGTCGTTTGAGGCGGCCAATGTTTTTGATTACCTGCCCCGGCTTTCCGCCGGGAAGGACGGGTACGACCTGGTCGTGCTTGACCCGCCCGCCTTCACCAAATCCCGCAGCACGGTGGAAAACGCCGTGCGGGGCTACAAGGAAATCAACCTGCGCGCCATGAAGCTGCTGCCGCGCGGCGGCTACCTTGCCACCTGTTCCTGTTCGCATTTCATGACGGACCAGCTGTTCCGCGACATGCTGCGCAGCGCCGCCTCAGACGCTCAGGTCATGCTGCGCCAGGTGGAAGCGCGCCAGCAGGC
>JAAYUL010000094.1 GCA_012517675.1 Clostridiales bacterium
GAGCTGCTGGAAAATGTGCGCTTCCACAAGGAAGAGGAAAAGAACGACCCCGAATTTGCGAAGCAGCTCGCCTCTCTTGCCGAGGTTTATGTGAACGACGCGTTCGGAACCGCGCACAGGGCGCACGCTTCCACCGCCGGTGTCGCAAATTATCTGCCCGCCGTGTGCGGCTACCTGATCCAGAAGGAAATCACCATTATGGGCAAAGCGCTCAGCAACCCGAAGCGCCCGTTTGTCGCCATTCTGGGCGGCGCGAAGGTTTCCGACAAGATCGGCGTGATCACCAACCTGCTCGATAAGGTCGACACGCTCATCATCGGCGGCGGCATGGCCTACACCTTTATGAACGCGCTCGGCTACTCGATCGGCACTTCCATCTGCGAAAGCGACAAGGTGGAGCTTGCCAAGGATATGATGGCGAAGGCCAAGGACAAAGGCGTAAAATTCCTGATCCCGGTCGACAACGTGGTCGCGACCGAATACAAACCGGATGCGGAACATAAGATTGTGGATTCCGACCAGATTCCCGACGGCTGGATGGGCCTCGATATCGGACCCAAGACCGCCGCTCTGTTCGCGGACGCCATTAAAGGCGCCGGCACCGTGGTGTGGAACGGACCGATGGGCGTTTCCGAATGGGAAAACTTTGCGGCCGGCACCATTGCCGTGGCGAAGGCGGTCGCGGAAAGCGGCGCGATTTCCATTATCGGCGGCGGCGACTCCGCGGCTGCGGTGGAAAAGCTCGGCTTTGCGGATAAGATGACCCACATTTCCACCGGCGGCGGCGCTTCCCTTGAATTCCTCGAGGGTCTTGAGCTTCCGGGTATTGCGTGCCTGAACGATAAATAATTTGTTTCCGAATGCGGCAGCCCTGCTGCCGCATTTCAAATATGATGAAAAATAAAACCGAAAACGTTCGGCGATTAAGAAAAAGGAGTCGGATCGAATGAACAAAGCATTGAGAAAAGCCGTGATTGCCGGCAACTGGAAAATGAACAAAACCCCCGCGGAGGCGAAGGAGCTGATCGAAGGCATCAAGCCGCTGGTCGGCGGCGCGGGATGCGGCGTTGTCGTCTGCGTCCCCTATGTGGACCTTGCGGCTGCAATGGAAGCGACCCGGGGCACCAACATCGGCGTCGGCGCCGAAAACTGCCACTGGGAAAAAAGCGGCGCGTTCACGGGTGAAATTTCCGCGGACATGCTCGCGGCCATGGGCGTTCAGTACGTCATCATCGGCCACAGCGAGCGCAGAACCTACTTCGGCGAAACCGACGTGACCGTGAACAAGCGCGTCCGCGCGGCGCTGGACAGCGGCCTGACCGTCATCCTCTGCGTCGGCGAATATCTGGAGCAGCGCGAGCAGGGCGTCACCTCGGAGCTGGTCGCGATGCAGACCAAAATCGCGCTGGGCGGCGTCTCCAAAGAAGAGCTCGGCAAAATCATCATCGCCTATGAGCCCGTCTGGGCAATCGGCACCGGCAAAACCGCGACCGCCGCGCAGGCGGACGAAGTCTGCGCAACCATCCGCGCGACCGTCAAGGAGCTGTACGGAGAGGACTCCGCCAACGCCCTGACCGTGCAGTACGGCGGCTCCATGAACGCGAAAAACGCGGCGGAGCTTCTGGACCAGCCCAATGTGGACGGCGGACTGATCGGCGGCGCTTCCCTGAAGCCGGCCGATTTCGCGGAAATCGTAAAAGCCGCCAGCCGCTAAAGGCGCTGAAATTGAAATGACTCCGAAAGGCAGGAACAGTATGAAAAAGCCACTTATTCTTATGATACTGGACGGCTTCGGCTGCGGCCCGGATTACGGCAACGCCATCAAGGCGGCGCACAAGCCGAACATCGACCGTCTTTTCGCCGGCAACCCGCTGACGCAGATCGGCGCTTCCGGCCTGAACGTGGGGCTTCCCGACGGGCAGATGGGCAACTCCGAGGTCGGCCACACCAACATCGGCGCGGGCCGCATTGTGTACCAGGAGCTGACCCGAATCACCAAGTCCATGCAAGACGGCGATTTTTTTGAAAACAAGGCCTTTCTCGCGGCGGTGGAAAACGCCGCGAAAAGCAATTCCGCCCTGCACCTGGTCGGCCTGCTTTCCGCGGGCGGCGTGCACAGCCACAACACCCATCTTTACGGCCTGCTGGAGCTGGCCAAGCGGCACGGCCTGAAAAAGGTTTATGTACACGCGCTGCTCGACGGGCGCGACGTGCCCCCCACCAGCGGCAAGGATTTCGTCGCCGAATGCGTGGAAAAGATGAAGGAAATCGGCGTGGGTGAAATCGCGACCGTCATGGGCCGCTACTACGCCATGGACCGCGACAACCGCTGGGAGCGCGTGGAAAAGGCTTACGCCGCCATGGTTTACGGCGAGGGTGCGCAGTGCGCCGACCCCGTCAAGGCGGTGGCCGACTCTTACGCAAACGGCGTGACCGACGAATTCGTCCTGCCCGTTGTGTGCAAAAGCGGAGCCGAAATCAAGGCGAACGATTCCGTGATTTTCTATAACTTCCGCCCCGACCGCGCGAGAGAGATCACCCGCACGCTGGTCGACCCGGATTTCAGCGGCTTTCCCCGCAGGAACGGCTTCTTCCCGCTCACCTATGTGTGCATGACGCAGTACGATGCCACCATGCCGAACGTGCTGGTCGCCTTCAAGCCGGAAACGCTGAACAACACCTTCGGCGAATACATTTCCAGAAACGGCCTGACCCAGCTGCGCATCGCGGAAACCGAAAAGTACGCCCATGTGACCTTCTTCTTCAACGGCGGCGTGGAAAAGCAGTACCCCGGCGAAGACCGTGTGCTGATCAACTCCCCCAAGGTGGCAACCTATGACCTGCAGCCGGAAATGAGCGCCTATCAGGTTACGGACGCCGTTGTGGAGCGGATCAAAAGCGGGAAATACGACGTGATCATCCTGAATTTCGCAAACTGCGATATGGTCGGCCATACCGGCGTGTTTGAGGCCGCGAAGGCCGCCGTGGAAGCGGTCGACAAATGTGTCGGCAGGGTCACGGACGCCATAGCGGAAATGGACGGCATCGCTCTGATCACTGCGGACCACGGCAACGCGGAAAAAATGTATGCGGACGACGGCTCGCCGTTCACCGCGCACACCACCAATCCGGTACCGTTCTGCGTGGTCGGCCACCCCTGCACGCTCCGCTCCGGCGGCAGACTGGCGGACATCGCGCCCACCATGCTGAAGCTGCTCGGGCTGCCCCAGCCGAAGGAAATGACCGGCGTCAGCATCATCGAATAAAAGCGAAGCCGGTACGGCATCCATACAGAAACCGCAAAGCAGCCCGGGAACCGCAAACAAACGGTTCCCGGGCTGCTTCCATCCGCAAAGAAGGCCGCCGAAAAATCTTCCGGCGGCCTTCTTTGTATTCAGAGAATTCAGATGTCTTTTTTCCA
>JAAYUL010000095.1 GCA_012517675.1 Clostridiales bacterium
AAACAAACGTAAAACGGTATTTGATAACCCATGCATTTAAGTTATACCTGAATTAATACGAAAAAGCAATCAGTTTTAAAAAATCCGCCGCAAAATATCCCGCCGAAAAGCAGGCCATCCCCGCAGAACAGGAAAGAAGGATGAACGCGGCGGCCTTTTTCTTCGCGTGCTCGTGGACCAGCTGCACGCTTTCCACCGTAAAGGTGGAAAAGGTGGTGAACGCCCCGCAAAAACCGTCGCCGAACAGGACATACGGATTTCCGCCGACTCCCATGCCGCAGATGATTCCCAGCAGAAGCGCGCCGGAAACATTGATCAAAAAGGTTCCAAGCGGGAACGTGTGTTTTTTCTTTCGAAGGATAAACGCGCCCAATCTGTAACGCGCCAGCGCGCCAAGCGCACCGCCCGAGGCAAGTAAAAACAAGGTCAAGCCACTCGCCTCCGTTCAAGCCGTTTTGCACATAAAATGCCGAACCAAGCCGCTGCAAGTCCCAGAAGAACGGTCGCGCCGGCATACAGCGCGCAAAGCGCGGCGTTCCCGGAACCGGCCAGAAAAAAGGTCTCTTTGCAGAGGGTGGAAAAGGTGGTAAAGCCGCCGAGAAAGCCCGTCGTGATCCCAAGCCGCAGGTCGGCGTGAATCGGAAGGCATTTAATAAAAAAGATCAGAAAGAAGCCAAGCAGAAAGCTGCCGAAAAGATTGACCGCCATGGTCAGAAACGGCAGATAAGGCTCGGGAACAGGAATCGGAATATGCTGCACGCCGAACCGGCACACCGCGCCCAGCGCGCCGCCGATTCCCACGGAAAAATTCTTTTTCACGATACATCCCCCGCAAGAAATAGAAAAAGCTGATTTCCTGTAGAAACAGGCGTCATCAGCTCACCTTTTATAACACACAATCAGCGCGCGCCACCCAGTTTATGAAAAGACATCAGCTGCTGCAACGGCCTGCTCCGGCGGCCGTAAAACATTAATTTTATTTTTTAATTATAGCATAACACTTTGCATTTATCAATATTTGAATGATCTCTCTTTTCTCCCCGTTCGTTTCTTTTGTTTCGGGTCGAATTATGGTATAATAAAAAAAATTATTGTACGGATAAGGGGTTCTGTATGCCAAAAATCGGAATGAGGATCATAAAATCCGCGATCGCGGTATTTCTTTGCTTTGCTATTTATCTGATTCGGGGCGACGGAATCCCGTTTTATTCCGCTATCGCCGCCGTGCTCTGCATGCAGCCCGATGTTTCAAACAGCCGGAAAGTCGCTTTCAACCGAACGGTCGGCACTTTTATCGGCGGTTTTTTCGGTATGCTGTCCATGCTGATTGAAAAACAGTTTATTCCCCCGGAAATCCCCATTTTGAAGTATCTTCTGGTTTCCGCTTTGATCATCCCGCTGATTTATGTGACCGTGGCGCTGAAAAAGCCGACTTCCTCTTACATTACCTGCGTGGTTTTTATGAGCGTAACCGTTTCGCACGGGTTGGACGCCAATCCCTATTTATTCGCCCTCAACCGTATTGCGGATACATTGATCGGAATTTTTGTTTCTCTCGGTGTGAATGCCTTTCATATTCCGAAGCGCAAAAATTCCGGGCTTTTGTTTGTTTCGGACCTCTTCGGAACACTGATCAATTCCGGCGGGACTGTCAGCAGCTACTCCCGGGTCAAGCTGACGCACCTGATTCAGAAGGGCGCGATGATCACCGTGGCAAGCCGGCGTTCCGCAGCCTCCATTGTTCCTTTGCTTCAGGGAATCCCGTTCGAGCTGCCGATCATCACCCTGAACGGCGCGGCGCTTTACGACCTGAAATCCAAAACATACCTCTACTGTAAAACCATTCCCCGCTCCGCGGCAGCGGAAATCCTGGGCGTTTTTAAAACACACGGATTAAACTGCTTTACCCACACGATCATCAACGACATTCTGCACATCTATTACGGAACCTTTACCAACCCGGCGGAAGAGAAGCTGTACCATGAAAATAAATACCACCCGCTGAAAAACTATATTTGCAGTTCGGTGCCGGAGGAACGCGAAGCCGTATTTTTCCGCGCGGTGGATACGCTCGACATGGTGCGCCGTCTTTCCCGGGAAATATTGCAGCTGAACTGCGGGGACAGCATCAGCACGGAATTTTACCCCTACAGTGCATACCCCGGCTACTATTTCCTTGAAATTTACAGCGCGGAGGCTTCCAAATCACACGCCGTTTTTGAGCTGCAGCGCAGGCTGGGCGCGGACCGTGTCGCCGCGTTCGGCGACGACAAAAGCGATATTTCCATGATTGCGGACGCGGATTACGGTTACGCCGTGGCAAACGCGGATGAAGCCATGACAGAGATCGCGCCGAACATCATCGGGAACCGGGACACCGATTCCGTTGTGAAAACAATGGAAAAACTGTTCCATTCCAAAAAACTGATCTGACCCGGCCGCCGCCAAATTTGAAACAAAACCCAAATTACGAAAAGGGGCCGCGGCAGCGTTCCGCCCCAACAGGGAAATGAAACGCCCTGACACAAAGGATTTTTCGGGGCCTGTGCCCAACGGAAAATCCTTTTTTTTGCATATTACAATATTTTAATTGACTATAACAATCATTTATGGTATTGTAGTAACTGTATTAAGTAAGATAGTACAAATAGTAATGTGAGGAGTGGAAGCCATGAGGCACTTTTTCAAACGCGTGAACCGCGGCATTTTGCTGGGCGTGATTTTGCTGATCGGGCTTACTGTCTTTATCTGGCAGGATGAAACCGTATTTCAAAAAGAAATTCCCTCCATTGAAAGCACCACGGCTGCTTACATGGAAGGCATCGGAAAAATCAACACCTCCGGCAAGGATTTTCAGAAAATCGGCGCGACCATGACAAAGGAACAGCAAAAGGCAAAGCTGACAGAATTCACCGACTTCATCAACCGGTACTGGATCGAATCGGAGTCCAAAAACGCAATATCAAAATCGACCCTGATCGAACAAATAAAAGGTATGATGGAAAAAGACAGCGGCGGAAACGGCTACATACAAAAATTCACCGTGAAACAAAACGGACAGCCAAAGGTCAGCAAAACGGGACCGGGCAGCGCCGATATCAATGCGGAATATACGTTTGTCATTGAATTCGCCGGTTGCCCAACGCTCTTTCTCGGGGATTACATCTACCCCATTGATAATTTATTCAATTACGGAAAAGACTCCTCTTCCACCGAAAAGGTTGACCCCACACGCAAACGCTTCACGTTGAACACGCAGCTCACGGTCAGCCTTGAAAAAGTGGGCGGAAGCTGGAAAATCTGCGCCGCATCAGGCGGGTTCAACTCCAGCGGAGAACCTGTCGACATTGAATAGGAGGTGTTCGGATGACAACCGCACTGAAACTGGAACATATCAGTAAAACCATCGGAAAGAAGCAAATTCTTCACGATATTTCCTTTGAGACCTACGCCGGAGAAGTATTCGGCTTTTTAGGCCCGAACGGAGCCGGTAAGACCACCACGATCAAAATCATTGTGGGGCTTCTGTGTCTGGACGAAGGCGCGATCACGGTATGCGGAACGGCGCTCAAAAACCATTTTGAAAAAGCGATGCAGAACATCGGCGGGATTGTGGAAAACCCGGAAATGTATAAATATCTGACCGGAATGCAGAACCTTCGCCAGTACGCGAGGATGCGCGGCAATGTTTCGCAGAAGCGGATTGACGAGGTTGTGGAAATGGTCGGTTTAAGCAACCGCATTCACGAAAAGGTCGGGCATTATTCGCTCGGAATGCGCCAGCGGCTGGGAGTCGCGCAGTCCATTCTTCATCACCCGAAGGTGCTGATTCTGGACGAACCCACCAACGGCCTTGACCCCGCCGGGATCAAGGAGCTGCGCGATATTCTGAAAAATCTGGCCCATAAAGAAGGCGTCGGCGTCCTGGTTTCCTCCCACCTGATGTCCGAAATGGAAATGATGTGCGACCGCGTCGGCATTATTGCGGAAGGAAAACTGATCGGCGTGCAGACGGTGGAAGAACTGATTTCCACCTCCTCCGGCGGAAAAACCGGCTTTGTATTCACCGTAAGCGACGTGCCGCGCGCGCTGGAGCTGATTGCCGGCCTGAATCAGGAAGCGACCCGGCTGGACGGCAGGCGCTTTCAGGTCGCGCTGCCGAGCGGTGAAACCGACGAACCGGTGAGCGCAATCTGCGCGAAGCTGATCGGCGCGGGGATCGGGCTTTACGGGGCCGCGCCCATGGAAAACAAGAAGCTGGAGGATGTGTTCATCGCTCTGACGGAGACGGGAGGCAAGCAAATTGGGTAAGTTTTTTAAACTGGTACAAAACGAATATATTAAAATTTTAAATCGAATCAGCACCTGGATCATTCTCGGCCTTGTCGTGCTGGCCGCTCTCGGCCTTTGCCTGGTTTCTGTTTTGGTGAAGAACGAAATGAACCGAAACAACGACACATATTCTCAGAGCACCTATACGGACGGAATGTACGACAGCGAAATCGCGTACCAGAAGGATTCCAAGCCGGAGGGCTATGAGCAAATGATCGAAGCGCTTGAGTTTCTGCGGGACAACAAAATCCCCTATGCGGACTGGAGGTACGCGGCCGCGAATGACATGGCGCAGGTCAAAACACAGCTCGCGTCGGCTTCCGCCTCCGGTCTGGACGACGCAACGGTAAAAGCGCTGACCAAAACGGCGCAGGATTATAAAAACGCAATCCTCGCCAAGGACTGGAAAGCCTATTATCAGATAAAAATTGATGTGATTCAGGAGGACGCGTCTCTTTCCAAAGAAGAAAAAGAAATGCAGGAGTGGCAGTACCAATACCGACTTGGGCATGACCTGAAACCCGGCTCCGACTGGAAATCCAACCTGATTACGGAAACCGCGACGCTGAAAGCACAGGTTGCCTCCATGCGGAAGGAGCAGGAAAGCGGTACCGCGCAGGATATGGAAAAGCTGAATCAAAACGTCGACAAGATTCAGGCCAATTTGTACCGGATAGAACACAATATCCGCCTCGACATCGCCTCCGCCGGGCTGACGCACCCTCAGGGCACGCTGGGATTCTGGGATGTTTTCTCCACCTCTTCCAAAATGATCTCCGTCATCAGTCTGTTGATTATTGTCATTGCCGGCAGCTGCGTCGCCAGTGAATTTTCCTCCGGCACCATTAAATTTCTGCTGATCAACCCGGTCAAACGCGGCAAGATTCTGTTTTCCAAATACGTAATGGTCGTTTCGTTCGCCTATCTGATGCTGCTTTTCTTCTTTATTCTGAACGCTCTGTTCTGCATGATGTTTTACGGCACCGGCGACCTCGGGATTCCATACCTGTCCGTCGCGGGCGGTACGGTCCACAGCACGCCCGGATTTGCGTACATTGCGGGGAAGTATCTGCTGGCCAGCGTGGATATTCTGGTCATGGCAACGCTCGCATTCGCCATCTCTTCGCTGATTCGCAGCTCCGCGCTGGCAATCGGCGTGGGCGCGTTTGCCATGCTGGGCGGCAACACGCTGATTTTGATCCTGAAGCAGGCGCTCAATCTGGACTGGGCGCGCTACCTGATTTTCGCCAACACAAATCTTTCCTCCATTATGGACGGCAGCTCCCTGTTCGCGCACCAATCGGTGCAGTTTGCATTGATTGTGGTCGCCGTTCACATGTTCGTTTTCCTTCTGACCGCATGGGACGGTTTTGTCCGGCGGGAGGTCTGATGGATTCCGCCTGTGAAAAGAAATTTATCATAATTTAAAATTAAATCAGTGCTGTTCCGCAAGGGCCTGTTTGTCGATCCGTGTTGGATCGACAAACAGGCCCTTCTTTTCCGCCGCTGACATAAAATGGCCGTTACGACAGTATTAACGAATAATAAGCAATCAAAATTCGGTTAAAATGTACATTTATTTTACACATACACATTATATGTTGATAAATTTGATTGACAAATATTTACAATAAACATATAATATTATTATAAGGCATTAAAAAATTCCTTTTTTTTTGCTATTTGCTATAAATAGTATGCGTGTTAGCAAAAAGGAGGTCAAAGATATGGCGAAAAGAGTATTCGCTTTCGTTTTCGCGGTAGCTCTATTAACTGCAAATATTCTTCCAGCATTTGCAAAAACAGTTTATCAACAAAGAAATTTATACCGATCATGGTCGGATGATTATCAGAGAGTCCATATGTATTATGACATCGGATCTACATGGCCTTATGATGATGTAAATGCCGAAACACATGTCACCGTATATGGTAATGGTGGCGGTGAATGGGGAGCCGCATATGTCAGAGTTACTTGCTCCGATGGAACATCACGCTCTGATTGGGAAACAAGCGTTTGCCAATATAATATTATGGCGACAAATACTGTTACGGTTCCTGGTCACGATTATGCTTCTCAGGTGAATTATTATGGAAATGTACAAAAACCTATGGGATCTATACAAAACGTTTGGGATATTTATGTAACTTCTAGTGTTTAATTTCATTACTTATTATTAAATAAAATGTAAAACTAACACGCATATTATTTATTGTCTCGAAAGGAACGAAATCATGAAACAATGGAGCCTTGCTTTCGATAATATTAAAAATTTGTTCAGGAAAAACAAATTAATATTTATGTTGTTTTTTATCGGTATGACCGTATGCATTATTTGCTTCATTTATTTTTACGGCAATACGATGTCCTATAAGGTCAATGAAGCAAAAAACTTAGACTTGCTGCGAACTTACCGTATCACATTCTCTCCGGCAGAACAAACGGATCATCATATGCCGGCTTTTTTGGACGGCGAGCCTGTGGAGGATATCATCCTGCAAAGCGAAATTCCGTTTCAAAAAATTCAATATCAGGAAATGAATTCCATCTTTAAAGAAATGTACCAGAATGGTGCCGTTCCATTTTGTGCCTCAGTGAAAAACCGCACGACTCTGTATGCGGAGCAGGGAAGGGTAACCTTTCACCCCGATGAATTGGAAAACGCCTCACCCGTATTGATCGTCCCTTATTTATTTCTCAGCAGGCACAGCATCTCAAATCAAGATCACCCGTTACTGATTGACGGAACCCGTTTCCGGATGATTGGGGCATGCACGCTGAACACTTTTTATATTCCTGTCAATACCTTTTTCAAAATGGGTCTTTCCTCAACCGGAATGAAGGTTGTATTCAAAAACATTTTAAGCGTTCAGCAGGAACAAGCCTTTTACCGTAAGATCAACGCGCGGTTTCCCTCCGCTAAAATCACCGGACCGGAACCGTTTAAGGAATTTCAGAAAGAGAACGCTCCCACCGAACTTTTTATGGTCGGCATCGTATATGTAATGGCGTTAATCTCCTTTATGTTCCTTATGAAATATATGATTGACGAAAACCGCAGGGAACTGGTCATTTACTCCATTGCAGGCGCGTCGCAAAGACAAATATCAAGGCAGCTGATTCTCCAGATTACCCTCTTATCTGTTCTCGCAAGTATCGCTGCAATTGCGCTTTATGTTTGTTTTTACAACCTGTTATTTTCAAAAATAAACATTACCGAAAACATCACCTATAATTGGCGGGATTATGGAATCATTTTAATTTTCTCCGTCCTGCTTGCCGATCTCACCGCCTACCCGTTCCTCCTGAGCTGCCGGGCAAAATCGATCGTCCAGTTAAAAAACAAGTGTGAATAAAAGAGGATAAAAATGAAGCATCTTAAATTTATTTTCAGTTTATACAGCAAAAACTGGCTCTCTGCAATCCTTTTGATTTTTGTCACCTCTGTTTCCCTGTTTACGCTGACGAACGCAATCGGCAAATACCAGTTTTATCATTATTCTCTGGATTTGTTTTCGTCAACAAAATTAAACGACCATGATGTGTATTTCATGCCGTTTGTATCGGAAGATCAAAGGAAAGACCCCGAAAGTAACTATTTGAGCATGGAGCAGGCCACGTCAAATGCGGTTCAGCAGATTAAAAACACAGCGGGAGTAGAAGCAGTCATTCAAAGCCCCTTCCTTATTTCGGGAGAATATAAGGGCAATTCCCTATTAATGGCTATTTACGACCGGGAATTGAACGAAAAATTTTCGCTGCCGCTGGAAACCGGAACCTGGTTTCGCAATACAGCCAAAACAAAAAACGCAGAAGCAATCGCGGGCGGTTACTCCTTTCAGAACGTACAAGTCGGTTCTGCCATTCATGTGGAATATAAAAAAGGGAACGGAATAACAAAAGAAATTGATCTGAAAATCGTGGGCAAACTGAAGGATCCGTCCGCTTTCCCAAATTTTTCTTTGAGCGGTACAACGATTTTTGCTGACGATATCTGGAAATGGCAGGATGTTCTGATCCTCAATCAGAAAAATCTGCCGGATGATGTCGGAAAGGACGCCCAAGTATCCGGAAGTAATTTTTTTATTTCCATCCGCAGCCAAGCAAATTATGACGCTGCGGTTCGGAGCATTGAACAATTCGGAACGGTAAAACCCTATCGCAAAATTCTGAGCGATTCCAGTATCAACGCAGAAAACAAAATAAGGCAAAATCTTCCGATTCCGCTTTTTTTCCTTTTCATTTCGAGCATGACGCAGCTAAGCGTTTCCGTCCTTTTTGTCAACAAAAAGATCCCGGAATTCGGGATCTATTATTTATACGGCTGCACCAAATTCCGATATTTCTGCTCTTTAATGATTTGCATTACGGCGCTCGCACTGGTTTCCGTTCTGATCAATTTTGTTATGGTGGTCGAATGTCCGGCGCTGCTGCATTATGGAATTTTAAATCTGGGTCATGTGGTTTTCGATTGCAGACAGATTTTTTCTTTTGTTCTGCCTTATGAAATCATCAGCCTGCTCTGTTCCATCCTTTTCTGCTTCAGTATATTCCGAAAAAAAACTCCCATTGAACTGTACAGGAGGCTCGAATCATGATCACATTGGAACATATCTACAAAATCTATTATTCGCACGGGGTGGAGTTCCAGGCGTTGAAGGACGTCTCCCTGACCATTTCCGACGGGGATTTTATTGCGATTCAGGGAAAATCCGGGGCGGGAAAATCGACTTTGTTACATATCCTTGGAGGTATCGACGATTATGATACGGGTACGTACCGGTTTAACGACACGAATGTCGCGGATTTCACCAACCATCAGCTGGCAAAATTGCGAAACAGCGAAATTGGTTTTGTTCTTCAGGATTTTTCCCTGATCAATCACAAGTCCGTCTTGTTCAACGCCATGCTTCCACTCTATTTTAACAAAACTCCCGCAAAAGACATGAAACCAATGGCGCTGAACGCGCTCCGATTGGCGAGGATTGAAGATCAGGCAAAAAAACCGGCCAACCAGCTTTCCGGCGGCCAGCGGCAAAGGGTTGCAATTGCCCGCGCAATTATCAATAATCCCAGTGTGATTTTGGCGGACGAGCCAACCGGTTCTCTGGATACGGAAACCTCGGCCCAAATTATGGACCTGCTGATGTCCCTAAACAAACAGGGAATCACTTTAGTTGTCGTCACGCATGATAACACCGTCGCCGGTTATGCTCATAGAATCATCACGCTGCGGGACGGGGAAATCCTATCATAAAACCGCAAATAGCAGCTACAAAAAAATTTTAATAAAAATATGAAAGCTCTGTCTGGAAAGCACGAAGATTACCCGACATGTAGCCCTGTTAGGAAGGTGAAAAGATGAAATGGAAAGTTTTATTTCTGCTGGCGATCCCATTGATGCTGGTTTCCTGCGCATCCAATCCTGTCTCTCGTAATGTTGAGGTTTTCTCAGGCGACCGCAAGAGTTCTTTGTGTAATACGGCGGAAACGGATAAAATCGTACGTTTTTTAGATATTTTAGGTCACTACAGCGTTTCCGATGATCCGCTTCCTTCAAAAACTCCGGACTATATTGTCAAAATACAGCCCGTGGACCGCGCGGGCAGAAGTATGGAATATAACATCTGGATCAAAGACGACAAAATCATTCTCCAGCCGCCGGAGATGGAACAAGGCCCCGCCGCCAAACCGGGGGTGTCGGAATACCCGGCGAAGGACTTCTTGCAGCTTCTGAAAAAAGGGTAAATCAGATGGAAAAGATTCCGCCCGTGTTGTGAAAACGGGGCGGAATCTTTTTGCGATGCGCCTATCCCGCCGAGCCGGGCATTTTTATTTTCATGACCCCTTTCCCTTTATGGGAATCTGTGCTATGATGAAATAGAACAAATGTGCTTTATCAGAGGGAGGCGCGGAGGATGGACAGAACCGTTTTGCACTGCGACTGCAACGGATTTTTTGCCTCTGTCGAATGTATTCTGCACCCGGAATACGCCGCCGTGCCCATGGCGGTGTGCGGAAACCCCGAAAACCGCCACGGCATTATTCTGGCAAAAAACGAGCTTGCCAAACGGTTCCACGTGCAGACGGCGGAAACCATCTGGCAGGCCAAACGCAAATGCCCGGAGCTGGTTCTGGCCCCGCCCCACCATGAAGAATACCGCAAATATTCCAAACAAATCAACCGGATATTCCAGCGCTACACCGATCTGGTGGAACCGTTCGGCATTGACGAAAGCTGGCTGGACGTGACCGGCAGCCAAAAGCTGTACGGCAGCGGGAAACAGATCGCGGACGAGCTGCGCGCGGTCATCCGCCGGGAAATCGGGCTGACAATTTCCGTGGGTGTCTCCTTTAACAAAATTTTTGCAAAGCTCGGCAGCGACTATAAAAAGCCGGACGCCACCACAGTCATCAGCCGGGAAAACTGGCGGCAAATTCTTTTTCCCCTGCCGGTGAGCGCCCTGCTTTACGTGGGAAAAAGCGCTGCGGAAACACTCGCCAGACTGGGAATTCACACCATCGGGGACCTCGCCCAAAGCAGCAGAAAAATGATCGTCGGCCGTCTCGGCAAGCCGGACGGCGAGCTGCACGATTATGCCAACGGACTTGACACAAGCCCCGTTCGCAATTATCATGAGGAGAGGGATGTAAAGTCCGTCGGCAACGGGATGACGTTCCGGCGCGATCTGGTCGGAACGGAGGACATCCGCCTTGCCGTCACCGTACTGGCCGACAGCGTCGCGGCGCGAATGCGCAAAAGCGGCGTGAAATGCTGGGCGGTGCAGGTTACCATCCGCAACCCCGCTTTTCATACCATCACACGGCAGAAAACGCTCCGCTCCCCCTCCTGTCTGGCCAAAGAAGTGGCGAAAGCCTCTATGGAGCTGGTGCTGGCCTCATGGAACCCAACCGCGCCCATCCGCATGCTGACCATTACCGCGCTGAACCTTACCCCGCAGGAAAGCTGCGGCGGGCAGCTCAGCTTTTTTGAGACGGAACGCGAGGAAGACCGAAAAAAGCAGGAGCAGCTGGAAACGGCGATGGACAAAATCCGCTCCCGGTTCGGCAGGGACGCGCTGACCTTCGGCGGCGTTCTGAAAAACGATATCGGCATGGAAGACCCGGCGGACCACAGCGATTGAAAACAAAGGAGAGACTGCCATGAATATGAAGCGATTTGGAAATACGCTGATGCTCCGGATCGACCGGGGCGAGGAAATTCTTGCCTGCGTCACAAAAGCCTGTGAGCAGAACGGAATCCGCCTGGCCGGCATTTCCGCAATCGGCGCGGTGGACCACGCCGTGGTCGGACTTTACCGCGTGGAGGAAAGGGCCTATCATTCTCACGCGCTGGACGGCGAAATGGAGCTGACGTCATTAACGGGAAACGTGACCACAAAAGACGGCGAGCTGTACCTGCATCTTCACGCTGTGCTTGCCGACGAACAGGGGCACGCGTTCGGCGGGCATCTGAACGAAGCGAGGGTCAGCGGCACCTGTGAAATGATGATCCAAATACTCGACGGAACGGTCGGGCGGTCGATCGACCCGAAAACCGGTTTGAACCGGTGGGATTTTTCAGACTGAAACGATGTATCATCAGGCCCGGCTTGAAAAATCAAAGGACCGGTCTAATTCGGCTAAAATGGCACCGTCCAGCGTCAAAAACGCTCGGAATACGGAACGTATTCCGATGCCTTTTCCCTTGTCCGGTACAGTTTCACCCCGAAAATCCGTCGTTTTTATTGATCAAACAAGGCCTATAAGGAGGAAATCAAAATGGTAAAACACATTGTCATGTGGACACTGAAAGACGAGCAAAAAGCAAATGCCGAAAAAATTGCCGGAGAGCTGCAGGGAAAATTCAAAAGCCTGCTCGGCGTGGTGGAAGGACTGACTGCCATAGAAATCGGGCAAAACTACAACGGCGGGAACTACGACATCGTCCTGTACTGCGAATTTACCAATCGGGAAACTCAGGACGCCTATCAGAATCACCCCGCGCATGTGGCGATTAAGGGCCGCGTGCACGAGCTCACCTGCGCGCGCGAATGCGTGGATTACGAGATCTGAAAAAATCGCACAAAAAACGGCATGGCGTTCGGCCATGCCGTTTTTTGTTTCAACCGCGAAAAGCTCTATTTCAAAAAGCCTTCGATGATTTTCTCCTCCGCCTCTTTGCCGGTCAGACCGAATGTGCAAAGCTTTGTAATCTGTTCGCCCGCTATTTTCCCGATTGCCGCCTCGTGAATCAGCGCCGCGTCGGTGTTTTTTGCCGAAAGGCAGGGGGTCGCGTCGACGGAGCCGTTTTCGGCCAGAATGGCGTCGCACTCGGAATGCCCGGTGCAGCGGCTGTTCCCGACAATCCGCGAGCTGTACCGCTGGCTCGAATGTCCCCTCGCGACGGAGCGCGACACGATATCCGCCTTGGAGTCCTCCCCATTCAAAATCACTTCAAAAGCGGTGTCAAGGCTGTCGCTTCCGTCGGTCAGCAGGCGTTCATGCACCAAATAAACGGCATGGTCCGCCAGGGTTGCGGATGTAACCCGGTTGGCTCTGTTGACACCGCGAATCTGCTCGGACTCCATCGTGACACTCGCGTTCTCCGCAAGCGAAAACTCGGTTTTCGTATTGATCTCCTTGCTGTCCGCATCGCCGGTTCCGACATGCTTTTCAATATATTCGACATGCGCGTTTTTTTCAATAAAAAACCGGTGCGTCCCGCTGTGCGCCGTCGTTTCGTGGCCGTCCGCGTGGACCCCGCAGCCCGCGATGATCGTGACATCCGCGTTTTCGCCGATGTAAAAGAGATTCGTAACCGAATCCCGCAGGCCGGACTCAGTCACGCAGGCCGGGATATAGACCGTTTCATTTTTCGTGCCCGGCTTGACGCGGATGGAGATGCCCGACTTGTCTTCCAGATCTGAAATCACAACATTGGCGGACGATTTTCTGCCGGCACATGTTCCGTTTTCCCGCAGATTATAGGCGCCGTGAAACGTCCCTTTAAAGGATGATACGATGCCCAGCAGCTGCTCCGTAAAACTGTTCATTTTCCGCACCCCTTTCCGACCGGGCAGACGCACCCCGAATCCTCTCCAAACAGTGCCGGAAGCACTTTGTCCGGCACGCCGTATTCCACAACGGTACCTGCGCTGATCACCGCAATGCGGTCCGCGATTTCAAGAATGCTTTTCTGATGCGATATGATCATCTGCGAAGCGGAAGAATCGGATTTCATTTCACGGAAAATATCGATCAACTTCTGAAAGCTCCACAGATCGATGCCGGCTTCCGGCTCGTCAAAAATATTGAACGGCGTCCGCCTTGCCAGAACGCTTGCGATTTCGATGCGCTTCAGCTCGCCGCCGGACAAGCTGGCATTGAGCTCCCGGTCGGCGTAATCGCACATGCAAAGCCCCACCATTCCGAGAAGCGATTTCAATTCATTCGCCGTAAGCTCCCTGCCGGCCGCTATGTTCAGCAGGACCCGAACGGTAATGCCTTTAAAACAAACCGGGCGCTGAAAGCCGGAGCTGATTCCCTTTTTCGCTTTGCCCGTCACATCGAGGGCGGTGATATCCTGACCGTCGAGGATGATCTGACCGGAAGACGGCTGGTAGATGCCCGCGATAATTTTTGCGAGCGTGCTTTTCCCTCCGCCGTTGGGCCCGGTCACCACCAAAAGCTGCCCGTCTTCTATTTGAAGGTTGACGTCCTTCAAAATGAATTTCCCGTCGGGCGCTTGAAAGCAAATATCTTTTAATGTCAGCATTTTTTCTCCTTCCAAACAGGCGAGACCTTGTTTATGGCCGTTTCATTTGGCTGATCCCGTTTTTCAAAATAAGAAAGCCCATTCGCCGGATTTATTTTTTCCGGTCGGCTTCTCCTCATCCTATTATTGTACTTCTATTTTTATTTGTCAATTATTTCTTGTATTCCTGATTTTTCACGGCTCGCAGTGACTGTTTTCGTTCCGGATGCGCCAATCAACGCATTTTCGGCTGTGCCGACAAAAAATCGACCCTACCCGTTCGCAGGTGGGGCCGACTGATTTGTCACTGCCGGCAGGAGGGCTGCCAGCCGATGATTCCGTAAGGAATCGTGAAAACCATGATGCCGGAGGAGTATGGCGCTATTTCGTACTGCTGGTAGTAAACAGCCAGCCCATCCGGCGTCAGGTAAAAGTGCTCCCCGTTGAAATACCGCACGATCAGCTTCCGGTAATCTTCAAACAGAACGCCCGGCTGATGCTTCATCATGCCGTCCGCCTGCTTCAGAATCTGCTCCAGCAGCAGGTTCCGATAACCGGCGCAGTAGCCGAAAATCTGCCGCAGCGTGAGAAGCCTCCCGCTTTTCAGGCTCCACGTGTCCGCGGAGCGTATCGTATTGCCGTGGGCCCCGCCGGTAAATTCATAGCGGTCACGGAAAGCACTCAGATAACAGTTTGCATTATAAGTAATTTCATAGTGCAAAACCGCGTCGTAGGGGTGAAACGGAAACGCATTGTTTTGGGAATCCCTGTACTGCAGAACCGCCCGGCGGTACAGCGCCGAACCGGAATACCGGATAAATTGGCCGACCTGCGCCCCGATCCTGGCGTTGATCCGGTTCTGCGCCGGGCGGTTCTCCGGTATTTCGACCTGCGGAAAAACCGCTTCTATCGCAATGACCACCGTGCCTGCATATTGCAGTTTCCTGTAAAATTCGCGCATGGTAACGATCGCGCCGTCATTCATCATGCTGATCATCATCCTTTCGCCCTATCTTATGCGAAAGGAGAGAAAAAGTGGAAGCCGCCCCCATTCCATGCCGGAAGAAGCTGCCCTTACACCCGTTCCGTTATGATTTTATCCCGGGGAAATCTGCCGATCCGCGATAAAACCTTTAATTGATGCCGTCCCGCTGATTCTTCAGCTCAAGCACGATTTGCTCCGCGGATGCTTCGGGAGTCAGGAGCAGACCGTCCGGCGTCACCTGCGCGCCGGCGCCGGTCACGGAAGCTGCTTCCCTGATATTGCGCACAAGCACCTTATACGGTTTTCCCCCCTGCGCGCGCAGAACAATTCTGCCGCCCGTGCGCTTTGCCTGTGCCCGCAGTTCCGCCTTGCCCTGCGGCGCATATACCGTACAGCACGCCGTGCCGCCGTCTTCCAGGCCGACCAGCTGAAGCGTCACGTCCTGCGCGTAATCATAAACGACATCCCGTTCATTGTTCCCCACGGCGAGCAGCGTATTGGGGCGGACAAGCAGCGGAAGGCTGAAATAATCGTAAACACCCTGACGGTACCGGCCGCCCCGCACCGGATTCCCGGTGAAAAAGTCCAGCCATTCGCCCTCGGGCACATAATAGCTTGCCGCGCCTTTCTCATTGAAAATGGGCGCGACCAGCAGGCTTTCGCCCAGCATGTACCGGGTGTCGAGAAAACGGCAGGCCGGGTCGTCGAATTCCAGCACCATTGCGCGCAGCATCGGGATGCCGGTCTGCGACGTCTGCACGGCCTGTGCCCAAAGATAAGGCATCAGCCGGCAGCGCAGATTCGTGAAGAAGCGCAGAACGTCGACCGCTTCCTCATCGAACAGCCACGGCACGCGGTAAGAGCTGCTGCCGTGCAGGCGGCTGTGTGTGGAAAGCAGTCCGAACGCGGCCCACCGTTTGTAAAGGTCGGGGGTGGCGGTTTTTTCAAAGCCGCTGATATCGTGGCTCCAAAAGCCGAAACCGGAAAGGCTCAGCGACAGGCCGCCGCGCAGGCTTTCCGCCATGGAAGCGTAGGTGCCCCAGCAGTCGCCGCCCCAGTGTACGGGAAACTGCTGGCAGCCCACCGTGGCGGAGCGGGCAAACACCGCCGCTTCGCCTTCGCCGCGCTCCGACCGGAGCAGGTCAAACACGCATTGATTGTAAAGATAAGGATAGAAATTGTGCATTTTCTGCGGGTCGGAGCCGTCGTGCCAGACCACGTCCGTCGGAATGCGCTCGCCGAAGTCGGTTTTAAAGCAGTCCACCCCCATGTCCAGCAGGGCACGCAGCTTGTCCCGGTACCAGCGGCAGGCGTCGGGATTCGTAAAATCCACCACTCCCATGCCCGCCTGCCAGCGGTCCCACTGCCAGACGTCTCCGTTTGCCTTTTCCACCAGATAATGGTGCTCCATGCCTTCCTGAAAAAGTCTGGATTTCTGCGCGATGTAGGGATTGATCCACACGCAGATTTTCAGCTCCTCTGCCTTCAGTCGCTTCAGCATGCCGCGGGGGTCGGGAAAGATTCTTTGATCCCACTCAAAATTGCACCATTCGCAGGCTTCCATCCAGAAAGCATCAAAATGGAACACATGCAGCGGCAGGTTGCGCTCGGCCATGCCGTCAATGAAACCGGTCACGGTTTTTTCATCGTAGCTTGTCGTAAAGGAGGTCGTCAGCCACAGGCCGAACGACCATGCCGGCGGCAGGGCCGGCATGCCGGTCAGCCTGCAATAATTTTGCAGGACCTCTTTTTTGTCCGCTCCGCCGATAAAAATATAGTCCAGCTGCTCCCCGGGAAGGGAAAACTGCACGCGCTCCACCTGTTCACTGGCCACCTCGAACGAGATTTTCTCCGGATGGTTGACCAGGATGCCGTACCCCCGGCTGGTCAGATAAAACGGGATGTTTTTATAGGCAAGCTCCGACGCCGTGCCGCCGTCGTCATTCCACATTTCAACCTGCTGGCCGTTTCTGCAAAAAGCGGTAAACCGTTCCCCAAGGCCATAGACATACTCTCCCGCGTCCAGCGAAAGCTGTTCCCGCAGATAGACGCCGCCGTCGGGAGCACAGATGCGCGCCGCGGCTTTCGGCGCGCTTTGCGTGCGGGGCGCGCCGTCCCAGGTGTAACGAACGGAAAACGGCCGCCTCGTGATGACCGCCGCCGCACGGCCCGCGGTGAACACCAGCTTTTCCCCGTCCTGCTCAAAGGTGACGGGCGACGGTACGCGGTTCAAGTGAAAGGCCGGTCCCCGGGCGCGGACACCCTCGTAATGGCTGACGCGGACCCGAACCGTATCCGGCAAATCGGAGGTAAAGCGCAGGGTAAAAGCCGCCTGGTCCAGCGTTTGCCCGCGTCCGTCTGCAAATTCAGTGTAAACAAACACCGTCAGTTCCCCGTTTTCAAAACGTGCGTCGAATACCTGCTGCGGGTATAAAAATGAGTACCCGGGTTTTGTGATCCATTGTCCGTCTGTAAATTTCATGCGCATGCTCCTTCTTTGATTGCGGCGCCGCCGAACGCGCCGATCCACATTTCCGTATTAGTTTGCTCCGAATCCGCCGGCAATAACAGGCGCAAATCCGGCCTGTCCGTTTTTTATCGATAGACAATCCGCCTCGGTTCCCTGCCGTACGGATGGGCTTTGCAGACGCCGCCGAACCATTCATACGGAATATCGCGCTCATTTTTTCCTTCGCAGACCTCCTGTACGGCGTTTTTATGCGCTTCATACAGAGACGCGTCTTCCAACCCCCTGCCGTGCCCGGTTAAAATAAAGTCATATTCGCCGCGTATCCCCTTCAGCGCGTCCAGAGAATGCAGAAAAACCTCCATCGGCAGGCTTTCGGGCAGCTGCATCCACGTTTGTTCAATCATGCTGTCCCCGGTAAACAGAATCCGGTCCCGGCGGTCCAGCAGGCAGATTCCGCCCGGCGTATGACCCGGGACCAGATAGACCTCCAGACCGATCCCGCCCAAATCGACGACATCCCCGGCCTGAATCGGCCGGAAGGCCGCCGGCTTTAAATTCGCTTTTTCAATTGCCTCACGAAACATCGGTTCCTCAAAAAACTCCCGCGCCAGAGCCATGTCGTCCGGGTGAAGATACGCTTCCTCAAAATAGATGTTGCCATAAATATGGTCCGGATGCCCGTGCGTATTGACCACCATAAGCGGAAGCTTTGTGACGGTTTCCGCAATTTGCCTTACATTTTCATATCCGTTCATCGTGTCGATGACCAGCGCCTTCTCCGTACCCGTCACAAGATATCCGGTCGCTTCGTCGTTGTCGTTCATCAGCCAAATATGGTCGTTGATCCGCTTCATTTTCACCCGTTCAAACATGGCGTCACTCCCTGTCATTTTTACAAACAATTGCCCCCGCCGCTTTGTCTGCTGCCATTTTATCACCCTGACCGTTTTTTCGCAAGACGCTGTTTTCTGATTTTTTCGTTCCTCCTCTGAAATTCGTTATGCCGGTGCCCGATCGCGGAAACGAAAAATCCCGATTCCGACGGAACGTCTAAAATCCATAAAAACGGGCATATTCAAGAATAAAGAATTCATGGAGAGGCTGTGGTTTTATGACACATGCAAAGCGGATTTTCTGGTTATTGTGGGCCTGCGTTTCGGCCGGGTCCTTTCTCGCTTTTTATACCGGCGTAGCCTGTGTTCTGAAAAATCCCGTGGAACCGCAAAATCTTTTCGCGTTCCTGATTGTGTCCCTGCTGTTCGGCGCGGTCTGTTCCGCTCTTTTTCTGCTTCGGCTTAAAACGGCCGTCTGGACTTTTGTTGCCGGAATCGCATTCGGATTTTTTGAAATGTTCCGCGCGTTTGCAAGCGACCTGAACGGCTGGCAGGACCTTGCCGGACTGGTGTCGCTGTTCCTGTGGATGGGCACCGGCCTGACCGCCGGAATTTTGTATGAGATCGCCCGGCATTTCTTCTTCCCGGTCCAGGCAAAAAACAGGGCGGATTTTCCTGCTCTATTCCGGAGAATTCCTCACAAACTATTACCGCGGCGGAAAAACAAAACCGGATAAAAACCACAGCGGACCGCCGCGGAGGTGATTGATCTGTCGGAATACATGCATCTGTGTTTAACCGACCTGCTGGACCAGGATTTATCGAGTTACGAGTATTTTCACTCCCTGCCGCAGGATGTTCAGAGAAAGGTTGCCGCGGAGGATGTGCGCAGCTTTGAGCAGCTGCAGTCTGTCGCGGAGGAAATCAAGCAAACCTTGTGATTTTTTCCCGCAATCCTCTTTGCCGGCTTACGGGAAAACCGTATCAAAGCATGAAAGCCCCGCGTCCATGCCGAAACGGCCGGGCGCGGGGCTTCCGCTGTTCGATCGGTCAAACAGCCTGCCTTGCTGAATCCCACGATTGTCTGAATCGAGCCGCCGCCTTACGCAAGGATATTCCGGACTCTGCCGACCAGATCCTCTTCTTCGAGCATGACCTTAATCCCGCGCGGATGCGTGGGGCTGTTTGTAAGAATTCGCTTCACATGTCCGCGCGTAAGCTTCCCCGTCGGCTGATCTTTTTTCAGCACCACGTCGACCAGCGCGCCAATCCGGATGTTGCTCCTGATGGTTCCGTCCAACCTGATTTCCTCCCCTGATTCCTGTATTTTACCCGACAACCGACGCGCCGAAAGGCATAAGCGCGAGCTTCGCCATTTTAAAGCACTGCAGGCCGAACGGAATGCCGATCACCGTGAGGCAGAACAGCATGCCGATCACCGCGGCTTCCGCCGCGAGCGCAAACCCGCCGAAAAACAGCCAAAGAAGATTCAGCAGGAAAGAACCCACTCCCCCACCGTAAACCACCTCTTTCCCGAAAGGGAAAAAGGCCAGCCCGGCAAACTTGAAGCACTGCATGCCGACCGGGATCCCCACAACCGTAACGCACCAGAGGACCCCGATGATGATCCAGCTGATCCCCTGAAAAAAGCCACCGAACACAAACCATAAAAAATTCCCGACGCAGCCCATAAAAAATCTCCTTTATCCCTGTTGTTCTGTCATGAAGCAGGAAGTTCAATACTATTAATTATATTGACATTATAGCATTGCGGCGGCAATTTGAAAAGAAGAATTCCAAACGAAACAGCCGAACGCCGCCGGAAGAACAGGAGGAAACGCGGATGCTGGTTGAAATTCCCTATCAAAGGGAGAAAGCGGTCAGGTACGCGCAGCGCTGGGCGCTGAAAAGGAACCCCGCGTTCCTGAATTTTGAAGGCATGGGCGGGGACTGCACGAACTTCGCCTCCCAGTGCCTGTTTGCCGGCAGCGGCGTGATGAATTACAGTCCGGTTTACGGCTGGTATTATATCTCCGCAGGCAAGCGTTCCGCCTCCTGGAGCGGCGTGACCTTTCTTTATAATTTTCTGCTCAAAAACACGGGTGCCGGACCTTACGCGACCGAAACGAATCGAATCTCCATGGAGCCCGGCGATCTTTTGCAGCTTGGCGACGAAACCGGAAATTTTTACCACACGCCGGTGGTCGCCGCGGTTTCCCCCGATGAAATCTACGTTGCCGCGCATACCTTCGACGCGTGGATGCGGCCGCTGAGCAGTTATTCTTACGAAAAAATCCGTTTTCTTCATATTCAGGGCGCGCGAAAATACCAGCGGCAATAACGCCGGGGAACGCATGCGGGGATACTCTCAGCACAAAAGCAGGCGCGCCGATTTGCGGCGCGCCTGCTGCTTTTCATTGAGGATTCAGTTCCCGTCCTCGATGCTGATTTCATTGAACTTATCCGTCAGATCACGGATATGCAGAGCGGACTTTGCTGCCCCGGCAGCGTCCACCACCACGCTGCCGCGGTGCATCATGATCAGCCGGTCGCCGTACTGGGCGGCAAATTTCAGGTTGTGCGTCACCATCAGCGTGGTGAGCTTTTTCTCCCTTACGATGCGCTCGGTCAGCTCCATCACGTTTTCGCTGGAACGCGGGTCGAGCGCCGCGGTGTGCTCATCCAGAATCAGAAGGTCGAGCGGCGTCATGGTACAGATGAGCAGCGCCAGCGCCTGCCGCTGCCCGCCGGAAAGGCTGCCGACCTGAAGGCCGAGCTTATCCTCCAGCCCAAGGCGGAGCAGCTCCAGCTGCGTGCGGTACGTATCCAGACGCTTTTTGCTCACGCCGCGTTCCAGGCCGAACCCGCCGCCCTTGTTGTCCGCAAGCGCCATGTTTTCCAGGATGGTAAGCTGAGGGCAGGTTCCTTTGGAAGGGTCCTGAAACACGCGGCCGATGAATCTGGAGCGTTCATACTCCTTCATTTTGTCGACCACGCGGCCGTTGATTCCGATGCTGCCGGAATCCGCCGGAATACTGCCGCAGATCAGGTTCAATATGGTGGTCTTTCCCGAGCCGTTGCTGCCGATGATGGAGACAAACCGCCCTTTTTCGACCGTCAGGCTGAAATCGGTGAACAGAACGACCTCGCTGACGGAATCGGGAAGAAAGGTTTTATGAATATGCTGCAGGCTGACAAAAGCGCGGTCTGCTTCAGATTTGAGTTGGGTTGACATGACTTGTTTTCCTCCTGCCTGCGAAAAAATTGTTGGAAACCAGTGCAATGGTGAAAATAACGGCCATGAGCAGCTTGAGGTAGTTGGTGGGCAGCCCGAGCTGCATGGCGGCGACAAGGCAGGTCTTGTAAAGGATCGCGCCGAAAACGACGGACGTGGTGGCCCGCACAAATTTCACCTTTCGGAACAGGCTGGTCCCGATGATGACGGAGGCAAGCGCCATAACCACCATGCCGAAGCCGCTGGAAATGTTCGCGGATTCCGTCTGCTGCGCCAGAATGCAGCCGGACAGCGCCGTGCAGCCGTTTCCAATCGCAAGCCCCAATATTTTCATGGAGCCGGGGTCCCTGCCGAGCGATACCACATACTGCGGATTGTCACCCGCGGCGCGCAGCAGAAGGCCCGATTTTGTCCGCAGATAAAGGTCGATCAAATATTTCACCGCAAGGCAGACGGCCGCGCCCAGGATCACCACACGAAAGTCCTGAAGCCCTCCGGACAGAAGAGACGCGGGGCCGGAGCTGAACACCGTGGGCTGATCGTAGAACGGCAGAACCGCTTTGCCGCCTGTAATGACCAGATTCACGCTCCACATGGCGGTCATGACCAGAATTCCGGAAAGCAGATCGGTAATGCGCAGCTTTACATGAAGGAATCCGGTCACGCAGCCCGCCGCCGCGCCGCAGAGGAAGGCGATCAGGCAGGCGAGCCACGGGTTCACGCCGACCGAAATCAGCGCCGCCGTAACGCACGCGCCGAGCGGAAAGGTGCCGTCCACCGAAAGGTCGGGAAAACCGAGCACCTGATAGGTAATGTAGACCCCAACGGCCATAATGCCGTAGATAAAGCCCTCTTCCAGCACATCCCTGACTAAACCGAGAATGATATCCATTGGAAAAACCTGCTTTCTGTCCTTACTGTCTGTGAAAACCGCGCATCCGCGCGGTTTGGCCGCCGCCGTTTCAAAATCGCGCCGTCCCGTCACACAAGCCTTTCAGCCGGGCTTGACCGCCCGGCTGAATCCAGTGTGAAATACGGAGCTTCCTGAGCGGAACCCCTGTTTTTTATTTGCCTACCGCGGTGGCGCCGGAGTAAGCGGAGGGCAGCGTGAGGCCCAGTGTCTTCATGACGGATTTATTGTAAATCGGGGCAAAATTCTTCACAATATACACCGGCGTATCGGAAGCCTTGGCTTCTCCCTTCAGGATTTTCGCAGCCATTTTCCCGGTCTCTTTTCCAAGCGCCACATAATCAATCCCCTGCGAGGCGAGGCAGCCGTTCTTCACCTGCTCCTCTTCGGAACCGAACACGGGGATTTTTTTGGAATTGGCGGCTTTCAAAACCGAGGAAAGGTTATTGACCACATTGTTGTCGGTAAAATTATTGATGCAGTCGATCCCCTTGGAAACGAGGCTTTGCGCGCCGGCCGCCACTTCGGAAGCGCTGGTCACGCCGACATCGACGACTTCAAAGTTGTATTTCGGGGCGATTTCCTTGAATGTTTTGAGCTGCGAAACGGAATTCGGCTCGCTTGTGGTGTAGAGGATGCCGATTTTCTTTGCATTCGGCAAAAACGCGCGGATCATTTTGATCTGCTCTTCCAGCGGAAGCACGTCGGAAGAACCGGTGCAGTTCGTGCCGGGCTTTTCCAGCGTTTTGACAATGCCCGCCGCGACCGGGTCGGAAACCGCGGTGAACACGACCGGAATCTGCGTGCTTTTCGCCGCGCTGAAAGCCGACATGGCGGAAGGCGTCGCAATCCCCATGATCAGGTCGTACTTTTTGGACACCATGTTCTTTGCGATCAGATCGCTGTTGGAGGTGTCGCCCTGCGCGTTCTGAAAATCGATGGTCAGGTTGGAGCCGTCCTTCAGGCCGGCTTCCTCCAACCCGGCTTGAAACCCTTTGTAGCAGTTGTCCAGCGAAGGATGGGGCGCATATTGAATCACGCCGATTTTATAGCTTTTCCCCGACTGGCTGCTGGCCTGGGAAGCGCCGGACGCGGCGGAAGAGGTCGCCGCCGTGGAAGAGCAGGCCGCCAGCGAAGCCGTCAGAACGGCGGCGGTCAGCACGGAAGTAATCTTTTTCAATGTGTTTTTCATCATAAATTCCTCCTGTAAGTTAAGAAGTGTAAAGTTCGAACCGGATTTGCTCTTTTCTCACAGCTTTGCCATCGACGCCGGCTGTCCGACATACGCATCCGCCTCCTTAACAAAATAAAAAGCCCCTGCCCCTGAAAAACAGGGACAAGAGCATTTGTGACTCCTGCGGTACCACCCAAATTGGCGAAATTTCGCCCGCTTGTTCCATACACAAAACATGTATGCTTCCTTGGTAACGGGTGAAGCTCCCGTCAAAAGCTACTCTGCCGTCGGCATTTCGCTCCGCCCTCATAAGTCCATTCAGCCTGCCGGATTCCGCCGCAATTCCACCGCCTGCGGCTCTCTTCGAAAACCCTTCCGCCTGCCTACTACTCTTAATCATCGGTTTCAGGTGCCTATCAACTTTTAAGGTTATTATATGCAGATCCGCATGATTTGTCAAGCAAGCCAGCAAATTATTTTTTCCTTCACCTGCTGTTTTTCAGCATTTTGACGATTTCATTCGGCTTCGGCGCATTGCCGTACAGAAGGACTCCCATGCGGTAGATTGCGGCGGCCAGAAATCCGACCGCGACGGTGGAAACGATTAAAACGGCAACGGAAACCGCGATTTCCCAGCCGGCCACATTTCCCATTGCAATGCGCACAAACATGGCCATGGGAGAGGTGAACGGAATAAACGAGCACACCTTCATCGCGGTATTGTCCACCAAACCGCTGTTCATGCTGAACATGACCACCATAAAGGCGACGACAAACGCCATGTTAACCGGCATGATCGTATTGCTCAGCTCCTCCATGCGGCTGACCAGCGAGCCGAGCGCACCGTAAAGGAAAGCATAGATGAAAAATCCCAGCACAAAAAACAGAACGGCATAGAGCAGGATGTTCAGCGGCATATTGAAAACGGACTGAACGACCTGATCGTCTTTAAAATAATCTTTGTTCAGATTGTAGAACAGGTAACTGGAACCAAAGATCAGGACAAACTGGGAAAGACCCGCAAGCCCCGCGCCCAGCACTTTGCCGAACATCAGGTTCTGCGGTTTGGTCGAAGTAATCAGCAACTCCATGGCGCGGTTGCTCTTTTCCGTTGCAACGCTGGTCGCCACGAACTGGCCGTAAAGCAGAATCGCCATGTAAAGCGCAAAAATCAGGATATAGGTGTAATAATAATTTTTCATCTGATCTTTGCCGGAACCGGTCTGCACGGTTTCAGAGGTAACCTTTGCGGAAAGGATGTCCCCGGTGTCTGCCGCCGAAACGCCGAGCCGGGTCAGCTTGTCGCTGCGGTATTTTGCCAGCAGCACTTCCTGAAAGCGTTTGCTGAAATCGTCGTACATGCCGATATTCTTTACCACATACGTGTAAGTGAGCGGCGTGTTCAGGATGACCGCGCCGTCACAGTCTCCGTTATCCACTTTGGTTTTCAGCGCGCTTTCGCTTTCCGCCGTTGTTTCAAATTTCGTGTCCGGCATGGCCTTCATAAAAAAAGCCGCGGCAGCGGCAGCGTCGCCGCTGGTTTTGTCCACAAGGGCAATCACCGTTTTGCCGCTTTCCCCATTCTGCGGTTCATTGCGGCTGTTCAAGTCCTGAAACCTGGGGATGGAAAGCACCGCGCCGACCACCGCGACGAAAAGGATGGTCGTAATCAGGAACAGCTTGTTTTTTACATAGTTACGATACTCAAAACGAAAAACCGTCCAAAACTGTTTCATATCGCATCCTCCGTGTACTCCACAAAAATGTCGTTCAGCGAGGGTTCAAACACCCGGACCGAATCCAAATCAAACTGCTGTGAAACCAGTGCGGAAATCAGCGCATTTTTTTCTTTGGGAGATTTCATATAAATTTTCAGCTCTTCCCCGACCGGCTCCGTTTTGAGGACCAGCGCGGAAAGGCGTTCCCGGCAGAATGCCGCGATTTGATCGCGCTGCGCGGAAGCAACCACGATTTTGCTGCGGTCGTAGGAACGCTTGATTTCGCGGATCTTGCCCGAAAGGACGATTTCGCCCTGATTGAGAATCGCGATATTGTCGCAGAACTCCTCCACATAATTCATCTGATGGCTGGAAAAAAGAACGACTTTCCCCTGTTCAATCAGTTCTTTCACCACATCTTTCAGCATCATGGCGTTCACCGGGTCAAGACCGGAAAACGGTTCATCCAGAATGACGAAATCCGGGTCGGTAATCAGGGTCGCGGCCAGCTGAATTTTCTGCTGGTTTCCTTTGCTGAGCGTGTCAAGCTTTTTATTGAGCTGCTCCTCCATGCCAAAGCGCGTGAGCCAGCGTGTAATGGAGGCCTTGGCGTCGCGGCGGCTCATGCCGTGCAGCTGCGCCAGATAAAGCAGCTGTTCCAGAATCAGCTTTTTGGGATACAGTCCCCGTTCCTCGGGCAAATACCCGATATTGACATTTTCACGCTGAATCGGCGCGCCATCGATCAAAACACGGCCGCCGTCCGGAGGAAAAACGCCCATAATAATGCGGATGGTGGTGGTTTTCCCCGCGCCGTTGCGCCCTAAAAGCCCAAGCGCGCTCCCGCTTTTCGTGTGCAGGCTTACATTTTTCAGGACCTGCTTTTCCCCGAAGCTTTTGGTGAGTTGTTCCGTCTGAAATTCCATGCTTCCCCTCCTGTCACAATACAATTCTGCATACAATCATACTCCTTTTTTCTGAATTGTCAATTACCCGTTCCCCTCTTCCGCTTTCCGTACGGCGCATTGTAAAATTGAATTCTCCCGCCTCAAATTGTTATCATTTGATCGCATTATCGCATCAAAATTTTATTTGACAAATTGCTGTTCTTGCAGTAAAGTATTTAACATGCATATCCCAAATGTGTGAATTGCACAATTTTTCCTATTTACAGGAGTGATTTTTATGAATCAGACAATTTTTACAATTGGACGGCAATACGGCAGCGCGGGCCGTGAAATTGGGAAGCGGCTGGCTCAGTCTCTGGATATTCCGTTTTATGACAAGGCGCTGATTGCTCTTGCCGCCAAAGAAAGCGGACTCAGCGAAAAAGTATTGCAGAACGCGGACGAAAAGGCAAGCGGCAGCTTGCTGTATTCCCTGATCATGGGCAACTATACCTTTGGAAGCCTTCCCGAAATTTCAGAAAATCTTCCTGTCAACGACCGGCTTTTTTCGATACAGTCCGATCTGATCAAAAAGGCGGCGGAAAAAGGGCCCTGCGTGATCGTCGGGCGCTGCGCGGACGACATTCTCCGGGAAAACCCGCATCTGTTCAGTGTTTTCATTTTTGCGGACAAGTTTTCCCGCATGGACAGAATCGTGGACCAATACGGCATTGAACCTGAAAAAGCCGCGGAATTCCTGGTGAAAAAAGATAAGCAGCGCGCGAATTACTATAACTTCTATACCAACAAAAAGTGGGGCGGCGTGGAAAATTACCACTTATCCCTGGATTCCTCTTCCGTTGGCATTGACGGCGCAGTGGATCTGATCCGCCGGGCCGGCGAATGGAAGGAAGCACAAAAATCCTGACGGCCGGAGCCGTGGCTGCCGCAAAACAGCCCCGCCAAAAACAAGGAACAAAAATGCGTCTTGTTGATGAGTTGCACCTCATTTGTTTGACAGTATGATATACTGAAAAACGGATGGGATGCGGCTCATTTTTGCGCTTGGCGATTGATCCGCCTGCATCGGCGGTCTTGCCTGGCTTTGCGCGCGCCGGGCCGTTTTAAAACGCGGCGAATAAAAATTGCGGTATTCCGTGTTTTAATTTTAATTTAGAAAAACATTGACCGCGGCGTATATTATATTATGAAAAAGCAATATTCTATCCGGCATAAAAATGAGGAGGTTTTTCCATGAAAGCATCCATCAGCTCGCGCACCCTGTTTCTGGCTCAATTTTCCATGCTGCTCGCGATTGAAGCCATCGTGTGCTTCACCCCGCTCGGCTCGCTTCCGATCGGGCCGATCGTCGCAACGCTGGGCATGGTTCCGGTCATCATCACCGCCGTGATTCTGGGCACGGGCGCCGGCTCCGCAATGGGCTTTTTCGCGGGACTGTTCAGCTTTTGCGTCTGGACGTTCACCCCGTCAAGCCCGCTCATCGCCTTTGTATTCACCCCGTTTTACTCGGTGGGCTCCGTCCACGGTAATTTCTGGAGCCTTGTGATCTGTTTCGTGCCCAGAATTCTGGTCGGCACGGTTACGGGCCTGTGTTTTGCCCTGTTCACCCGGCTAAAATGGCGCCCGGTGTTTTCCTACAGTGCCAGCGGTATTTTGGGAAGCCTTGTCAACACCTTCCTGGTGCTCGGCGGAATTTACGTATTTTTCGGGCAAAGCTATGCGTCCGTCATCGGCAAAAGCTTTGATGCCCTGCTTGGCCTGATCGGCCTCACCATTTTGACCAACGGCATTCCGGAAGCCATCATCGGCGGGCTGGCCGCCTATGCCGTCTGCTATCCGGTCAAGAAAAACATCAACAGCAAATTTGAATAATGACGCGGATCGGGCACACAATAAGAACTGCTGATTCTTTCAGTAGTTCTACAAAGGAAGGTGCCTGTTATGACAACCCTTGGCTGCAATGTGATGAACTGCGCCTACTACAAGGATTCCCTCTGCTGCCGCCCGGATATTCAGGTCAGCGGCCCGCGCGCCGGCACGTCGCGCGAAACCTGCTGCTCTTCTTTTACAAAAGCGTCGGACGGCGCGCAGAACTCCGTCTCCTACGCGCTGCCGAACACCTCCGTGGAGGTCCGCTGCGACGTAAAAAGCTGTGCTTTCAACAGCCGTGAACGGTGCGGAGCAGAACAAATCAGCATTTGTGCCGAAGACGAAGGCGGCTCCGCCCCGGAACAGAATTCGGAATGCGGCAGCTTCCGGCCGAAATAACCGGAACCGTCTTTTGCGTGAAACAGAGAAAATCCCCCGACATGCGGAAATCCCCGCCGGAAGACCCGGCGGGGATTTGTCATCTTGAAATCAGTTTCGGATAAAGGCGCAGCGTTTCAATGACCGAACAGAATTTGTCGGAAAGGCTGACGATCAGCGATTCCTTATATTTCGGCGGAATAAGGGTGAGCGGCCACATGTGTTTGACAATGATGTCGCGCTCCAGATCGTTCAGCGAAAAATATTCCTCCGCGTTGGCCAGCGCCGTTTTCGGGTGAGTAAAGCCGTGAAGCCCCTTCTCCCCGTTTCCGACATGCCAGTCATAAAGAAAAAAGTCATGAAGCAGCGCACCGCGTATAATGCTCCGGCCGTCCACCTTGATATGCAGCCTCCGGCACATCCAATAGCTGTAATACGCGACGGAAACGCTGTGCTCCAGCGTGGTAACGTTGGCGTGCTGAATATACTCCCTCATGCGCTGCACTTCGCCGGATTCCAGCAGTTCATGGGCGCAGAGTGTAAAGTACTCTTTTTCCTTTCGGTTCAAGGTCAATATAGGTTCTCCTCTCACAGAGCTGAACTTGCCTATTATAGTAACGCATTTCTTTTCAGAAATCAAGAGGAAACTCCGTATTCCCACAAGGATAAATGCAACCGACGGCTTTTACGCGGACACGTTGTCCTTGTAAATTTTGAGAAGGCCGTCGAGCAAAAGCGTGTCGCAAAAATGGATGCTGTGGTCGCAGTGCTGAATAATTTCGCGGCAAAGCCCGCCCGTAGCCACCACGTGGCATTTTTCGCCGATTTCCTCCTCCATGCGCTCCACAAGTCCGTCAATCATACAGGCCGTGCCGTAAATAATGCCGGAGCGCATGCAGTCCACCGTATTGTCACACGCCACGTGCTCCGGCGCCTCCAGGCTGATGGAAGGAAGCTGCGCCGCGCGGCGCGTCAGGGCATCCATGGAAATGCCGACGCCCGGGATGATACAGCCGCCCCGCATGTTTTTTTCGCGGTCAAGCATCACCAGCGTGGTCGCGGTGCCCATGTCCAGAATAATGGTGGGCCCGTGGAACATTTCAGCCGCGGCGACACATCCGACCACGAGGTCGGCGCCCACCATCTCCGGCTGGCGGACGTCAATGCGGATCGAGGTTTTCGTGTTCGGTCCCACGCAAACCGGCTCCACGCCGGTCAGGCGCTTCACGGCCCGCATCATATGCGTTGTTAACGGGGGCACCACGGAACTGATGGCCGCCCCTTTGATCTCATGAACGGAAACCCCGTATATTTCCAATATGTCGCGAAGCTCAATGGCGTACTGATCTTCCATGCGGGAACAGTCGGTCGCCATGCGTGAAACAAAAAGAAGCTCATCCTCCCGGTACACACCAATGGTAATATTGGTATTCCCGATATCCAGCGCTAATATCATGCGACAGCCTCCATCACAAAGATTGAAATTCCCGAATAATTAGATTATAGCAACTTCTTGCCCGACTTTCAATAAATAAATGATAATTTTTTAACGATTATTGTAATTACCCATGAATTCTTTTATAATTTGTATGATATTGTCAAGTCTACATAAAAAAGGAGGGATCCCTGTAAAACAGAGTCTATACCCAAAACGCAGACGCCAGCCGGGCGACCGGTACGATGGCTTTCGCCTGAGAAAGCTTGACCCTTTTTTTGTGTTGATACCCCACATTATGAAGAGACGTACCGGAAGCATGGTCTTTTTTGAGGAGCGGATCGAAATTTCGCAGCTTGAAAAATTCATAAGGCGTCTTCGCCGTGAAAGCGAAATGAAGGATTTGAGCCTTTTGCAGGTCATTATGGCCGCCGCGGTTCGAATGATTGCGACACATCCAGGCGTCAACCGGTTCGTAGCCGGACGAAGGCTGTATGCGCGCAATTCGATCAGTCTGTCCCTCAGCTTCAAGAAAAGCATGAGCACCGAGGGGGCCGAAACCACGATCACACCCTGCTTTTCGCCCGCCGATACCCTTCCCGACGTTTGGCGCAGGCTTCACGACGAATTTGCGGCGAGTAAAAACAAGGAGGACAACGGAACGGACCGGCTTGCCGCTCTGTTTGCGCATCTGCCCGTTTTCCTTGTAAAATGGACCGTATGGCTGGTGAACGGTCTGGATCAGCTTGGCCGGATGCCGAAAGCGATTCACCGTCTTTCGCCCTTTCACGCCAGCGCGTTTATTGTGGACAACGGTTCCCTCGGAATTGGTTCCGTTTATCATCATCTTTATGATTTTGGGACCTGCTCCGTCTTCATTTCCATCGGCCGCAAGGAAAGCACTCTGAAAATCGATGAAAACGACAATATCAAAACGGAAAAGACGATGAACATTCGGTTTGTGGTGGATGAGCGAATCTGTGACGGTTACTATTTCGCCATCACCCTGCGGGATTTTCGCAGGCTGCTGCGCCACCCGGAACAGCTCTTAACGGTACCCGGGGAATTTCCGGAGGACCCGCAGCTCTGACCCGCGCTACGGAAAAAAGCGGCCGAGCAGAAGCCCGCACTGGTACACCAGGGCGGAGCAGTACCACGCCGTTGCAAACTGATACACGGCGCTTGCGGCCGCCCATTTGATACTGCCCGTTTCACGCCTTATGGTGCTCAGCGCCGCCACACACGGCGTGTACAAAAGCACAAAGACAAGGAACGAGCAGGCGCTCAGTCCGGTAAAATTCGTTCGGAGCGCCCCGGTCAGGCCGCCGGAATACAGCACGTTCAGCGAGCTTACCACCGACTCTTTGGCAACCAGGCCGGTGAGCAGCGCAACCGAGGGCTTCCACGTGCCGAAACCGCACAGGGAAAAGACCGGCGCAATGAATTTTCCCCCAGCGGCCAGAAGGCTTCGGCCGCTGTCGGAGGTCATGCGGAAATCCGCCGAGACCGACTGCAGCAGCCAGATGACCACGGCAGCGGCGAAAACCGTGGTGCCGGCCTTCTGCAAAAAATCCTTCACGCGCCGCTCCACATGCCGCCAGACGCTTGTGAGCGTAGGCATCCGGTAATCGGGAAGCTCCATTAAAAACGGCGCGGGCTCCCCTTTCAGCACGCTGTTTTTCAGCAGCAGCGCCGAAAGGATCCCCATCAGGACGCCGAACCCGTACAAAGCAAGCATGACGAACGGCCGCGCCTCCGCGAAAAAAGCCGCGGCAAAGAGCAGGTAGACCGGCGTTTTGGCACTGCAGGACATAAACGGAGTGATCAGGATGGTCAGCCGCTTGTCTTTTTCACGCTCCAGAATTCTGGTGCCCATCACCGCGGGCACCGTGCAGCCAAACCCCATAAGCAGGGGAACGAACGCCCTTCCGGAAAGGCCGATGCGCCGCATGGGGGCGTCCATAATAAAGGCCGCGCGCGCCATGTAGCCGCTGTCCTCCAAAAGCGACAGCAGCACAAACAGCAGCAGTATTTGGGGAAGGAACCGCAGCACCGCGCCCAGACCCGCCAGAATTCCGTCGACCACCAGGCCCCGCACCCAAACGGAGGTTCCCGCCGAAGAGAGCGTTTTTTCCACAAGCGGCGACAGCCGGGAAAACAGGAGAAAATCCACCCCGTTCACCAGAAACGTACCGATCGGGCCAAAGGTCACGCCGAATATGGCGAGAATCGCGCCGATAAAGATCGGGATGGCCAGAACACGGTTTGTGACAACACGGTCGATCCGTTCCGTTGCGCTTTCAGAGCCGCCGCGTGCCCGCACCGCCGCATGAGTCAGACTCTCGATATAACGGTAGCGCGCATCCGCGAGCGCCGTTTCCGGGTCCGAGCAGCCGGCGGCCGGTTTGTGAACACGGTGGTAATGGACGGGCTTTCCCGCTGCGGAGACCGCCGCTTTCAGAATTTCATCAAGACCTTCCCCCCGGGAAGCCGAAACAGGCACGACACGGATTCCGGTCAGGGAAGAAAAAAGGGCGCAGTCAATCCGGCCGCCGCGCCGTCTGACCACGTCCATCATATTCAGCGCGATCACCATGGGAATGTCAAGCTCCATGAGCTGGGTGGTCAGGTAAAGGTTGCGCTCCAGGTTGGAGGCATCCACAATATTGATGATGACATCCGGTTTCTGCGCGGACAGGTATTTTCCCGCGATCGCTTCCTCCGGCGAATAGGGTTCCAGCGAATAGACGCCGGGCAGATCGGTGATGCGGATGCTTTTTCCGGAAAAGCGGGCTTCTCCGCTCTTCTTCTCCACGGTGACGCCGGGCCAGTTGCCCACATAAGCGGCGGAACCGGTCAGCGCGTTGAACAGCGTGGTTTTGCCGCTGTTCGGATTTCCCGCCAGCGCGGCGGTCAGCGTTCGGCTCGGTGCGTTCTGCTTCATATTCTTTCCCTTAATTAAAAAAGATTCGGACCGTCAGCGCGGCCACAACACACGCCGTTAAGTCGGCGGTGAGCGCCGCCGGGATGGTATGGCGCGTTTTTTTCACGCCGACCGCTCCGTAATAAACCGCGATCGCGTAAAAAGTGGTCTCCGTGGAACCGGACATGACGGAAGCCACCCTGCCCACGTAGCTGTCGGCTCCGTTGCTCTGGAAAATCTGCATCAGGATTGCCGTCGCCCCGCTCCCGGAAATCGGTTTGATCAGCAGGAGCGGCGTGACCTGCGGGGGCAGGCCCAGAAGATGGGCGGCGGGCGCCAGAAACGACGCCAGCATGTCAAGGGCGCCGGACGCGCCGAGCATGGTGACCGCCATGATGAGTCCGACCAGCGTGGGCAGAATTTCGACCGAGGAACGGAACCCTTCCTTTGCGCCGGCCACAAAGGCGTCAAACAGAGGCACGCCGCGGAACAGGCCGAACAGCACGATCATCACAACCGCAGCCGGAATCACGCAGTCGCCCAGCTTATCCACGTTTGACGCCCTCCAGAAGTTTGGCCGCCAGAACCCCCGCAAGAAGCGCGCAGGCGGATGTGACCCAGACCGCCGGAAGGATGTCAAACGGGGAAGGCGAACCGTACTTCGCCCGCAGGGTCGCCATAAAGGTCGGGATCAGCTGCAGAGAGGCCGTGTTGATCACAACAAACATCACCATGGAGTTATCCGCCTCGGTCCCCGGGTTCTGCCTGGAAAGTTCTTTCATGGCGGCAATGCCGAGCGGCGTCGCCGCATTGCCAAGCCCCAGCAGGTTCGCGGTGATGTTCATGCAGATCGCCCTGACGGCGGGGCTTCCGCCCGGGCAGGACGGGAACAGGCGCCGGGTAAGCGGTCTCATCATACGGGAAAGAACGGCGGTGACTCCTCCCTCGTCGGCAATCTTCATCAGGCCGGTCCACGCGCACATCATCCCGAGCAGTGAAATCACCAGCTTCACCGCGCTTTCCGCCCCGTTCATGACCGCCGCGGAAAGCTGCGGCACGCGGCCCGTTGCAATCGCACAGACAACACTGAGCAAAATCATTGCGCCCCAAATGTAATTTAACAGGATGTTCACCACCTTTTTGCATGACGCCATATAATAAATATGCGATTGTAAAGCGAAACATAACAAAAACGCCGCTATGCCTGTGTTCAATTAATTGACATAATTGGCAATTTATGCTATAGTTATAACAATGTATGACAAATATTGATTTTTTACATTATGAAAGGCGATGAATCAAATGAAATCAACTGGAATAGTTAGGAAAGTTGACGAGTTGGGTCGAATTGTATTACCGAAGGAACTGCGTATGACCCTTAATATAAACGAGAAAGATCCGCTCGAAATTTTCGTGGACGACGATGGCAGAATTATTCTGAAGAAGTACGAACCCGCCTGTATTTTTTGCAACAGCATGAACGGCGTGACCATGTTCAAAGGACATAATGTTTGCCGGGAATGCATGGCGAAAATCGCGGCCCGTCTGGAAGAATAATCCTGCGCGGCCGGTTTTTAACAGCAGCAGAATGAAATTGAACCCCGGCCGGGCCGGGGTTTTTCCATTCAGGCAGGGGTCTGCCGACAGGACGGAAAACGCCGCCGTGATATTTGAACTATCACGGCGGCGTTTTCCGTCCTCGGACTTTTTTATTATTTATGGTATTTCTCCACGATATCCTTAACGGCGTCGATTACATACTGCACCTGCCCGTCGGTCAGGCCGGGATAAAGCGGAAGGGAAATTAAACGGCTGAAGTGTTTCTCCGCATTCGGGAAATCCCCTTCCCTGAACCCGAACCGGCTGGTATACGCGCTCATATAAGTCACCGGGATGAAGTGTACGCTGGTCCCCACGTTCCGTTCGTTCAGCTCCTCAATGAAACGGTCGCGGTCGATATTGAGCAGCTCCGGCACAATGCGCACCACATAAAGGTGCCAGCAGTGCGTGGTGTAACCCGGGACAAACGGCGGTTCTATCGCATCGATTTTGCCGAACTCCTCCTGATATTTCGCGGCGATGCGAAGGCGCTTCGCCTGCATTTCCTCCAGGCGCTCCAGCTGCTTCAGGCCCATGGCCGCCTGAATGTCGAACATATTGTACTTATAGCCCGGCTCGCAGATATCATACCGCCAGGTGCCGCCTTTCGCGTAGCGGTTCCATGCGTTTTTGCTCATGCCCTGCCCGGCAAAGATCCGCGCCCTGCGGTCAATTTCATCACTGTCGGTCACCAGCATTCCGCCGTCGCCCGTGCAGAGGTTTTTGGTGGCGTAAAAGCTGTAGGAAGCCGTTCCGCGCAGCCCGTTTCCGATCAGCCTGCCTTTGTAGCGGCTCCACAGCGCGTGCGCGGCGTCTTCCGAAACAAAAAGGCCGTATTTGTCGGCAATTTGATAAATGCGGTCCAGATCGCACACCTGCCCGCTGTAATGCACCGGAACGATCGCCCTGGTGCGGGGCGTGATCTTCCGCTCGATATCGTCCGGGTCAATGCATGCCGTGCGGTAATCAATGTCCGCGAAAACCGGGGTCGCGCCGGTGTGGAGCACCGTGTTCGCCGTGGAGGCAAAGGTCATGAAAG
>JAAYUL010000096.1 GCA_012517675.1 Clostridiales bacterium
GGCGAAGCCGACCTCGGCCTTGTTCCGGTGGAAAACTCCTCCGCCGGCTCCGTCGGCGAGGTTTACGACCTGATCCTGAAATACCGGTTTTATATTATCGCCGCGGCCACTCTGCCCGTGCGCGACTGCCTTGCGGCGGCCAAGCGGGTCGACCCGCGCACGGTCGGCACGGTCTATTCCCACCCGCAGGCGCTCGCCCAATGCTCGGAATACATTCAGAAGAACAGCATGCTCCCGCTGCCCATGTCCAGCACGGCGGCGGCGGCCCAGAGCATCGCGCGGCGGCAGGAGGCGGGAATCGGCGCGATCTGCTCGGAATACGCGGCAAAGGAATACGGGCTGAACATACTGGAACGGGATATTCAAAACAGCAGCTCCAACTGCACCCGCTTCATCGTCATCAGCCGCAAGCTTTCCATTCCGGAGGACGCGCGGAAAATCAGCCTCTGCTTTTCGCTGGTGCACCAGACCGGTTCCCTTTACCGGGTTCTGGCGCGCTTTGCGCAGGCGGGGCTGAACCTGACCAAAATTGAGAGCCGGCCGATCGCGGAAAAAAATTTCGAGTACGATTTTTATCTGGATTTCACCGGCAATATGCGCGACGAAAAGACGCTCAGCCTGATCCTTTCCCTGCACGACGAGCTGCCCCGCTTTTCCTTCCTTGGGAATTACACGGAGCGGGAATAAAACACGCAATGGCAAAACAGATCCGGAAAACCGGGTTTCATCCGCCCAAAACACAAACACCGCGGCGAACGCCGCGGTGTTTTTTCGTCCGCGCGAAACCCGCGCATGTTATAGGTATTGATCCGCAATGAAACGTAAATAATAAAAATAAAATTACGGAAAGAGCGTTTGTTTTATGAGTCTTACCAACCGCCAGTTATTTTTTTTCGTTTTTTTATTTACCATCCCTTTTGTCACCAGTATGCTCCCCAAAATGATGGCGGATTCCTTCGGAACAGGCGCATGGATCTATTTAACGGCCGCTTCGCTGTTCTATTCCGTTTTTGCGGGAATCATCGCTTATCTCGGTTTCTCCAACAGGGGAAAGACGCTCTTTGAATACAGCCGGCCGCTTGTGGGAAAATTTTTGACCTACTGCTTTTCCCTGATTTATTTCGTTAATTTTTTCATATATACATCGACGACCGCCCGATCCATGGCGGAAATCATTCACGCGGAAGTGATGGTGAACACGCCGCGGTGGGTCGTAATGGCGGTCACTCTGGCCGCGGCGGGGTATGCGGTTTCCAAAGGGCTTACCAATCTGGGGCGCATTTTCGAGATCATGGGAATCCTGATTCTGACCGTTTCGATATTCACCCGCTTTCTGACGATCGCCCAGGGGGATGTTCTGAACCTCCTGCCCGTCATGGATATCGCCGAACCGAAAAAATATGTTTCCATGGTTCCATCCTCCCTATTTCTCTTTTCCGGTTTTGAATTGATGACCATCATCCCGTTTACAAAAAGGAACGGGACAAAAGTGATGGGAACCGCTGTGTTTACCGTTCTGTTCATCGGTTTTTTCTATATTTTTGCAACCGAAACCACCTATATGATTTTGGGCGTGGACGACTGCTCCAATTACAATTATCCGCTTTTTACAGCCGTCCGCAGAATCGACGTAAATGCGCTGCAATTTTTAAAGAGGGGGGATCTCATATTCATTATTACCTGGATTACGGAAGCGTTTTGCAACCTGAGCATTATCTTATTCGCCACGGTGGAATACGCAAGAAAAATGCTTGCAAAGCAAGGCAGCAATTTTGTATTGGCGGCGATCGGAATTCTCGCCTTCGCTGCGGGCCTGCTCCCTTCGAGCGCCGCCATGGCCGAAAGCCTCGCCCTTCATACGTCTTTCTATCTTTCCGGTTTCACAATGATCACAATCCCGCTCATATTTTTCATAACGCAGAAGGTAAAAAACCATGAAAAAAACATTTCGGAACAGCCTTAGTATTCTGCTTGCCGCATGCATCCTGCTGACGCTTCCCGGCTGCTGGGACTCGCTGGACATTGAAACCAGGGACATTATGACGGCGCTGATCGTTGACAAAAAGGGCGGCGAATGTTATTTCTACACGGAAGTGGCCAACCTTTCGGGAAAAAAGTCTCAGCAGAACGGCGACCAAAGCAAAGACAATTTCAGCATTCTGACGTCGGAGGGAAAAACATTTTCAGAGGCACGGGACGATTACAACCGGAAAACCGTCAATCAGGTGTTCCTCGGCGCGAGCCGCATCCTCATTTTTACAAACAGGATGGCTGATGATGGGATCGAAGAATATTTAAACAGATTAAGGGGTCAACTGGATTACCGAAAAACCATCCCCTTGTCCACCACATTCGACGAACCGATGGATATTCTGAACGATGTTCCGGAAAACTCGGCTTCGGTCGGATTTGCGATTGAAAAAAATCTGGAATCGATCGTGAAGGAAGGAACCTGGTTCAGCATGAATGTGGGCGACGCGCTTCAGGTTCTGGCCTCGAAAAAAGCGGGTTTTTTGGTGCCGGATCTCGCCGTCAGCAACAAGGCGATCACAATAAGCGGCATGACGGTATTTGATCAAAACGGAAAACGGATCGGAAAAATCTCCGCTGAAAACAGAAACGGGATCGTTTATTTTTTTAATCCGCATGCCATCTTTTTTTATGATATCAGGCAGGGCGATAAAAAATACACCGTCAGAATCATCTTCAAGAAGAAAAAAATTGTTCCCGCATACACCGGCGGTCAGCTCACCCTCCAGATCGATATGAGTTTCAACGCCAATCTCAATTTTGCAGATAAGCTGGGGCCGGTCACTCAGGAAACGCAGACAAAGATTCAAAACCAGCTGGAAAGCCGAATCAAACAAGAGATCGAACAGACGGTAAAGACCTCGCAGCAGAAATACCGATGCGACTATTTGGGTTTCTATAAATATTTCAGAGCAAGCTACCAAAAGGAATTTGAAAAAATGAACTGGCAAGATGTATATTCCCACGCGCAGATAACCGCGGCCGCGCATGTGAATATCAACGAGAGCAACATTCCCGTAGAATCATAGAAAGCAGGCGGAGCCGTGATTATTCGGAAAAATCCATACCGGGAAATCCTTTCCGGCGTTGAAGCGCAATGCAGCGACATCAGTAAAAAAATAATCAAATGCGAATTCGGAGAAATTACCGTTCTGTTTATCCGGCAGCTGACCGATATGGAGCTGCTGTTCAATCAAATTGTAAAGCCCATTATGACGCAGGCGGGTTCCGTGGACCGATTAAACGCGGATATCATCGCGTGCCGAATCGTCTCAACGGAAATCAGTATTTACAAAATGGACCGGAACATGATCGTGGAAAACTTGATGAACGGCATGACCGTCATTCTTTTGTCATGGGATAAAAACTTCCTGTCGGCCAACATCAGGAGCGTCGCCAAAAAAAGCATCGATTCCCCTGAACTCTTCTATACCATTCGAGGGCCGAAGGACTGTTTTACGGAAAACCTTGACATTAATCTGTCCCTGATCCGGTATCGGATGAAGGACCCGGAGCTTAAAATCAATCTTCTGCGGGTTGGGCGACGGACAAAATCCCGGGTTGCGGTCGTCTATATCAACGACATCGCAAATGAAACCATTGTAAACGACGTTTTGCAAAGGATCAACGCCATCGATACCGACGGCATAATCGCATCCGGGGAACTGCAGTCCTTTCTGCAAAACCGGCGTTCCGTTTTTTTCCCTCAGGTCGGCCTGGTCGAACGGTCCGATATGGCATGCACCGGGCTGCTCGAAGGAAAAATCGTCATTATCGCGGAAGGAAGCGGCATCGCCCTGATTGCCCCAAAGACCCTTGCGGAGTTTTTGTGGTCATGCGATGATGATTACGATCATAAATATCTCGCCGCTTTTATAAAAGTTTTGCGGGCATTTGCGCTGGTGTTCTCCTTTACACTCGGCTCGCTTTACATCGCTCTCACCTCTTTTCACCCGGACATCCTTCCGGCCGATTATATTCTTACTCTGGCGAAATTAAGGGCCAATGTTCCGCTGAATGCCTTTACCACCATCTTTTTGCTTGAGATCGTCGTCGAAATTCTCAGGGAAGCGCTGCTGCGCGTGCCAAGACAGATCGGTCCCGCGATCGGCATCGCCGGAGCGATCATCATCGGCCAGGCCGCCATCTCGTCTCACGTGTTTGACCCGCTCAGCCTGATCATCGTCTCATTGTCGTTTCTTGCTTCCTTCGCCATGCCGGACTACACGATTATGAATCCGTTCCGTCTGCTGAAATTTTTCCTGATGATCGCGACCGCAACATTGGGACTTTTTGGATTTACCATTGGATTTTGCGTGATTATCACCAGCATCGTTTCGGTCAACAGTTTCGGGGTCGCCTATACCGCGCCTTACGCCCCGTATCACCGCCATGATGCTTTGAAAAGTATATTTTACAGTAAAAATTCCGCTTCCACCAGGCCGGCCTTTCTGCGCACCAAAGACCACACGCGCGGGAACGGCAGGAAATAGTCTTGCGTTTCAGGCCGGATTTCACCCGGGTTGATTTTACAAAAAAATTATCCTAAAAGTATTATTAATCGATATTTATACAAATTTAGGCTTTGTTCGCCCCTTGTCCCACCCGATGCGCGCCGTTCCGCCGCGCAAAACGCACGATTTGCGGAATTGTTTGATTTTCCGGCGGAAACGACACGAAAGCCGCTGTCGATCTTCCTTTACGAAACAATCGACAGCGGCCGAAGACGACAAATCGCGCCATATTATGATCTTATTTGTATTGTTTATCTTAATTAATACAAGACGTATTTTTTATTGGCCGTTTTGCTCCGCCCGTCCGACCGCCGCAAGGGCGACCCATCCCTTTTCCTCCCTGCGGGATACCACACGGAATTTCTCCTTCAGCGCGTTCTGCACGTCGGCTTCGCGCGTGTCGATAATCCCGCTCATCAGGTAGACGGTGTCGGGATACATAAACCGCTCCACATGCTTCGTCAGTTCAATGATCACGTCCGCCACAATGTTTGCCACAACGATATGATAGCGCCCGCTCACTTTCTCCGTCAGGTCCCCGCAGATGCCGGTAAAACGGTCGGCCACATGGTTGATTTCCGCGTTCTGCACGGCGGTTTTGACCGCGAGCGGGTCGATGTCCACCCCAACGGCTGTTTCCGCCCCGAGCAGCAGCGCCGCGACGGACAGGATTCCGCTGCCGCAGCCGATGTCGAGCACGCGCATGCCGGGGCGCACGGTTTCCTCCAACAGCTCCATGCAGAGGCGGGTGGTTTCGTGGGTCCCCGTGCCGAAGGCCAGCCCCGGCTCCAGATGAAGCACCTTACGCTCCCCGGCCTCGTATTCCTGCTCCCAGGTGGGGCGGATCAGCAGCTTTTTCCCGACGGCAATCGGTTTGAAATATTTTTTCCAGTTGTTGATCCAATCCTCCTCCACACAGGAGGCCGTGGAAATGGTGTGGCCGATTCCCTCCGCCTTGTAGCGCTCGCTCAGAAACGCGATCGCCTCGGCGGGGCTTTCCTCCGGGCTGATGTAGACGTGCACCATCGCTTTGGTGCGGTCCTTTCGCAGCAGCTCCTCATCGATCAGGTCGATGTGCGCGATTTCGCGCGCCTCCTCCTCCAAATGCGAGTAATCTTCAATATAAATGCCGTACGGCACCACCATCTGGGCAATATCGCCCGCCCTGTCAATTTCTTTCGCGTCCACCGTCACGGTGACTTCTGTCCAGTCCATGCGCACCCTCCCGCGGAATTTTTGGTTTTCTTTTTATTATAAGGCAAATCCGCATAAAATTATAGACTTATTTTTTACCGCGCGTGAATACATTTGAGTATCAACATTTCAAAGGTGTATCATCAAATGAATAAACGTGTTTTTTATGCCAACGCCGCCGTCCTGACTGCGAGCGCGGTCGTTCTGCGGCTTTCCGGCATCTGGTTCCGCTCCTACATCTGCGGCAGGATCGGCGCGAGCGGAATGGGCATGTACCAGCTGATCCTTTCGATCTTTTTTCTGGGCATCACCACCTGCGCCGCCGGCTTCAGCGTCACGGTCATGCGGCTGGTCGCGGAGGGGCACGACACCGAAACGTCGGTGCGCAGCTGCCTTGCGGCGGGCCTTTCGCTCAGCCTGATCGCCGCGGGCGGGCTGTTCCTCGCTTCCAATCTGATCGCCGTGCGCCTGATCGGCAGCGAGGCCGCCGTGCTCCCCCTGCGCCTTCTGCTGCCGGGCCTGCCGTTTATTTCCGCCGGCGCGTGCATCCGGGGCTATTTCCTCGCCATCCGCAACACGGCGGTGCCGGCCGCCGGGGAGCTGCTGGAGCAGGCCGTCACCATCGGCGCCGGAATCACGCTCGCCGGGCTGACGGGCCGCCCGCTGGAAAGCTTTATGCTCGGCATCCTGATCGGCGAAGTTGTTTCGCTCCTCTACATCACCGCAATGTACCGTGTGTTCCTGCGCCGGAACGGCGGAAGCAAGGGAAAAAAGGGCGGCGTTTTCCGCCTGATCGTCCACATTGCGGCCCCGGTGCTGTGCGGCTCGTTTCTGCGCAGCCTGCTGAGCAGCACCGAAAACATCCTGATTCCGCAGGGCCTGAAAAAGCACGGGGCGGATGAAGACGGCTCCCTCGCGCAGTACGGCATGATGCAGGGCATGGTCATGCCGGTGCTGTGCTTCCCCTCCGCGTTTCTGAGCGCGCTTTCCATGCTGCTGATCCCCGAGCTGGCGGAGGCGAACGCCGCGGGAAAAAAAGAGCTGATTCAGCGGGAGGCCGCCAAAGCCTTCCGGGTCACGCTGACCTTTTCGTTCCTCGTCACCTCCGTGATCATTGTGTTCGCGGACAACATCGGCATGGCGTTTTACAACAGCACGGAGCTGAGCACCGCTCTGCGCATCATGGCGCCCATCCTTCCGCTGATGTACCTCGACAGCGTGGTGGACGGCATGCTCAAAGGGCTGGACCAGCAGCTGTATTCGCTGAAATACAACTTCAGCGACTCCGTGATACGCGTTGTCCTGATCACCCTTGCCCTCCCGTTGTTCGGCATCCGCGCCTACATGGCGATCCTGTTTATCAGCGAGATTTACAACGCCTCGCTCAGCATCAGCCGCCTGCTGAAGGTGACCACGCTCAAGGTGGACATCATCGGCTGGATTCTGACTCCGGCTGTTTCGTCGGCCCTGCTCTACTATGTTCTGGCCCTTGTAAAAAAGCTGTGCCGCTTCTGAGATTTGTTTCCTTTGGGCGCGAAGGGGCGGAAGGCCGGTTTGCCGGTCTTCCGCCCCTTCCGGCGTTTTTTCAGCGCCGATTTTATGTTTTCACGCCTTGCCGGAACCGCCCTATCGGATGCGCAGGATTTCTTCTCCCGCCTGAACAGGGCCTTCTTTCAACAGCTCGATCGACCGGAATTCGTCCGTATTCGCAATGATGACCGGAGTCACCGCGCGGTAGCCCGCTTCCCGGATCGCCTCAAGGTCAAAGAAGCCGATGACGTCGCCCTTTTTCAGAATATCTCCCGAACGCACCCGGATGTCGTAGCCCTTTCCGTTTAGACGGACGGTGTTGATGCCGATATGGATCATCAGTTCCACGCCGCCGCCGACCAGATTGATGGCGTGCTTGGTGTCGAACACCGTTTCCACTGTGCAGTCAAACGGCGCCACCACTTTTCCTTCCGACGGTTCAACGGCAAACCCTTTTCCCAGCATTTCTTCGGAAAAAACACCGTCTTTCACTTCGGACAGTTCCATGGCCCTGCCGCTCAGCGGCGCGCAGACGACCGTTTCAGTGCCCTGCCGCTCCGGCTTTTCCGGTATTGGAACCACCGCTCTGACCGGCGCGGCCCCGGTTTCCTCCGGCAGGGAATCGGCGTCTGCCAGATAATCCTCCAGATTCGATTTGATGACGGTGACTCGCGGCCCGTAAATGACCTGGACCCCCGTTCCCTTTTTGACGACTCCCGCCGCGCCCGTCGATTTCAGAACGTCCTCTTGCACGGCGCCGCCGTCCAGCACGGTGATCCTCAGCCGGGTCGCACAGCAGTCGACGTCGCTGATGTTTGCCTTTCCGCCGAGCCCTTTCGTAATGGCCGCCGACAGGGTGTCCGCGTCTTTCGTTTTATCGCCTTTCCGCGCATTCTTCTTTTTGTCATAGTCGGCGCGGGTGTACAGCTTGGTTTCCTCGCTGTCCTCTTCGCGGCCCGGCGTTTTCAGATTCATTTTTTTGATCAGGAAGCTGAAAATAAAATAATAGGCCGCAAAATAAACGGCGCCGATGGGCAGGATGAGAAGCCACGAGGTCTTGCTGTTCCCCTGCAAAATACCGAACATGAACAAATCGATAAAGCCGCCCGAAAAGGTCAGGCCGACCGCGATGTTCAGCGCCTGCGCGATGGCATACGCAAGGCCCGCCAGAATCGCGTTGATTCCGAACAGGACGGGCGCCACGAAAAGGAAGGAAAATTCGATCGGTTCCGTTATGCCCGTCATAATGGAGGTGATCGCCGCGGAAAGCAGCAGGCCGTAAACCTCTTTTTTCTTCTCCGGGCGCGCGCGGCGGTACATGGCCAGCGCCGCTCCCGGCAAGCCGAAAATATAAACAATAAATTCGCCGGTGAAAAACCGGGTCGCCAAGGTGGAGAAATGCGTTGTGGTCGGGTCGGCCAGCTGCGCGAAGAAAATATTCTGCGCGCCCACAATATTTTTCCCGGCAACCTCCATGGTCCCGCCGATTGCCGTCTGCCAGAACGGCAGATAAAACACATGATGAAGGCCGAACGGAATCAGCAGCCTTTTGATCATGCCGAAGAAGAAGGTCCCGACGACCCCGGAGCTCTGCACCAGGCCGCCCAATGCGTTGATACCCATCTGCACCGGCTGCCAGACGTAAAACATCAAAATTCCGACAAACGTAAACACCACGGTGCTGATGATCGGCACAAACCGGGTGCCCTGGAAAAACGCAAACGCGGCGGGCAGCTCGATCTTATAGAACCGGTTGTGCAGCGCCGCAACGCCCAGCCCGACGATAATGCCCCCGAAAGCCCCCATCTGGAACGTCGTCATGCCCAGAAGCGATCCGGTGGCGCCGCTCATGAACGCCTTTTCCCCGCCGTAGATCGTGATCATGCCGCTGATGGCGGAATGCATGACGAAAAACGCAACCATCGAGGCCAGCGCCGCCACCTCTTTTTCCTTTTTCGCCATGCCGATGGCCACGCCGACCGCGAAGATCAGCGGCAGGTTTTCAAAAATCACGCTGCCGCATTTGCTCATGATGGTCAGGACGCTGTAAATCACCGTGCCGGGCCCCATGGCCCCCATCAGGTGATAGGTTTTCAGCGTCGTCTCGTTCGTAAAGGAACTTCCGAGCCCGAGCAGCAGCCCCGCGACCGGCAGCACCGCAATCGGCAGCATGAAAGAGCGCCCGACCCGCTGCAATACGCCAAATGCCTTGTCTTTCATTGTTTTTCCCCCTGAAATTTATTTTTTTATTAACAGCAGACGAGTCTGCCGCTGAATAACCCGGTTCCGCGCTGCGGAATAAAAAAACCGCCGACAAAGACCCGCGCATATTTTCATCAAATAAGCGCAAATCCGTCCGCGGTCTTGCCCAAAAAGGTCACAAGCCAGCTATTCCCTTGTTCTGATTTCTTGATTTATGATATGGATGGAATATTCTCTATTTGGTATTCAGGCCCGATTTGGAAAGGCCCCGCCTCAGCTTGCCCAGATGAGTCATCAGAAAAAACATTTCTCCGTTGGACAAAAGGTGGTTGAAATTTCCCTGAATGTAGCTTTGAATGCGTTTGGCGCACAGAAAGTCCTTCGGGTATTTTTCCCGTATCAACTGGTGGATCATCTTCGTAAAATCGCTGTCGTCCTCCCGGAGCGTCTGATTCTTGAAGATCCGCTGTCCCAAAAACTTCAGATGCGTGATGAACCTTCCGTAATCCAGGGATTCCCGGTCGAGCGAAACACGGTAGTGATCTTGAACGATTTCCAGGATTCCCTGAATCATCTTCGTAATGCTCACCATATCGCCGAACCCGGTTTCCAGCTCCGCGTTGACAATGTGCAGCGCGATGAATCCGGCTTCATCCTCCGAAAGCTCCACCCCAAGCTGATCTTTGACAACGGCTATGGCCTGTTCCCCCTGCTCGAATTCGGCGCGGTAAAAGTTCCTGATTTCCCACAGCATTTCATTTTTGTATTCCAGGCCGCTCTTTTTTCTTTCCAATGCAAAACAGACGTGGTCCGTCAGGGTGACGTAAATATTCTGACCAAGCTTTTTTCCCAGGCTCCGCTGCGCGTTTTCTATGATTTCCGTGCAGACGGAAATGTACTCCAGGGGCATGCTCTCGACCAGCTCAACCAGGTGGTTGATTTGCTTCGGCGTGTCCATCCGGTAGATTTTTTCCACCTTTTCCTCCGGCACACAGTCGCCCCTGGACTTGTTGAACCCGATCCCAAGCCCTCTCAGAATGATCTCTTTTTCATTTTGATCCTGTGAGACCACAAAATTATTTCCAATCACACGAATGATCCTGTACATATCAGACCGTTCCTTATTCCATGATTCCGACTCCGCGCCAAGCCCGTCTTGATCCGCAAAAACCACCGCGAAAAAGCCGTTTCCTTCTTCCCGGGTCTGCCGCCCGGTTTTTCAGCAAAAAAAATAGACCAACATCGTAAATCTATTATAAAATAAATCTACTCCAATGAAGGTCCTGCCTGCTTTACCAGTCACAGCTGTTTTGAATTGTTACATATAGGATAGCACAATATCTTCAAATAATCAATACTCGGAAAAACATTTGTATATTATTACTGAAAATTTAATTCAAACTATGTGCAATTGAGAAAGAGCACGCCGTAAAACAGCAGCCCGCCAAAGAAAGCCCGGCCTGAAAAATCCGCTGTGCGGCGCGGCGGTTCCCCCTTTTTCAACCGGAAAACGCCCTCGGCCGCGGGAAACGACCGGATTCCGCATGCTTCCGGCTGCCCCGGCAAACAGGGTTTGACAAACCGCTCCGGAAACGATACACTATTTACTAATACGTATCGAAACATGTATGAGGGATTTTTATGGATAATTTTTGGATCCTGTTCCTGCTTTTCACGGCGTACAGCTTCCTGGGCTGGCTGTGCGAAAGCATCTTCTGCTCCATTCCCGCCGGAAAATGGATTAACCGCGGCTTTCTCAACGGCCCCTTCTGCCCGATTTACGGCGTGGGCGGCATTCTGGTGGCAACCCTGCTTTCCCCTTTCGCGCACGATTTGTTCCTGCTCTATTTCGCGGGCGTGATGATTACAACCGCATTTGAATATGTGACCGGTTTTGCGCTGGAAAAAATATTCCACACCAAATACTGGGATTATTCCGAACACCGGTTTAATTTTCAGGGGCGCATCTGCCTGGACAATTCGCTTTTGTTCGGCGTGATGTGCGTGGTCGGCATGAAGCTGATTCACCCGGCGCTGCTGTATCTGCTGCAACGCATCCCAGGCCGCGCCCTTCCCCTCCTCGCCGGGGCCTTTATCCTGTATTTTATCTGCGACACGCTTCTGACCCTGCGCACCGTGCTGCAGCTCAACGGAAAGCTGCGCGAGCTGCAGCTGATTCTGGACGAAATCAAGCAGCGGGCCTCCGCCGCGACCAGCGAGACGATCGAGAACCTTCAGGCCGCGTTTGCCAGCCTGCTGGACGACGACACCCGCGAGGCACTGAAAGCGCTGTTTGAGCGGAAAGAAAAGCTGGAGGGCGTCGGCAAGGGCGTGCAGCGCCTGATTCGGGCGTTCCCCACCATGAAATCCGTTCCCAACAACGAGTCGTTGCAGCGCATTAGAAAGGCGATTGCCGAGCGGACCAGACGCATCAAATACAAATAAAACAACAAAAAACCGGATGCCCCGGAGCGATTCAGAACGAACCGCTCCGGGGCATTGGATTGTGCCGCGATGTTCCGATCAACATCATTGTTACAGCGCCGCGGTGACTTCCACTTCGCACAGAACATTTTTCGGCAGCTGCTTGACCGCGACGCAGGAGCGCGCCGGTTTTCCGGTAAAGTATTGCTCATACACCGCGTTGAACGCGGCAAAGTCGGCCATGTCCGCCAGGAAACAAGTGGTTTTCACCACGTTTTCATAATCGGTTCCCGCTGCGGACAGAATGGCGCCCACGTTTTTCATGACCTGCTCGGCCTGCACGGTGATGCCGCCCTGCGCGATTTCACCGGTGGCGGGGATAATCGGAATCTGGCCGCTGGCAAAAAGCATATGGTTCGCCGCGATTGCCTGGGAATACGGCCCGATGGCGGCCGGCGCGTTTGGGGTGGAAATCACTTTCAGCATGATAAAACCTTCTTCTCTCTTAATATTGGGTATTGAGTGCCTTTACTGATTGATGATATGGTAGCCCGCCGCGGTAATCGCGCTGCGGATTTCCTCCAGATGCTCGCGGTTCCTGGTTTCCATGCGGATGCGGAGCGTACAGGCGTTGATGTCCGTATTTTCCCCGCCGCGGTCATGGTGAACGCTCACCACATTCGCGCCCAGGTCGGCGATGATGGCGGAAACCTCCTTGAGCTGGCCGGGCTTGTCGTCCATTTCGATGGTCAGGTCGCAGGAGCGCCCGGCCTTGAGCAGGCCGCGGTTGATGACCCTGGACAGGATGGTCACGTCGATATTGCCGCCGGAAAGCAGGCAGACCACCTTTTTGCCCTTCACGTCGACCTTGTTGAACATGGCGGCCGCCACGGAAACCGCACCCGCGCCCTCGGCGATCAGCTTGTGCTGTTCAATCAGCGTGAGGATCGCCGTGGCGATCTCGTCGTCCGTCACGGTAACGATCCGGTCCACGTATTTGCTGCAGATGTCGAAGGTCAGATTGCCCGGGCACTTGACGGCGATGCCGTCCGCAAACGTGGAAACGCCCGGGAGCGCCTGCACCGCGCTCCCCTCCAGCGACCGGACCATGCAGGGAGCGCCGACGGCCTGCACGCCGTACACCTTGCAGCGCGGGTTCAGCGATTTGACGGCGAATGCGACGCCGGAAATCAGCCCGCCGCCGCCGACCGGCACGATCACCGCGTCCACCTCCGGCAGCTGGTCCAAAATCTCCAGGCCGATGGTCCCCTGCCCGGCGATGACGTCCGGGTCGTCGAAGGGATGGATAAAGGCCATTCCGCTCTCTTTCTGCAGCTCGCACGCCTTCTGGAACGCGTCGTCGTAAACGCCGCGCACCAGACAGACCTCGGCCCCGTAGCTCTTCGTCGCCTCCACCTTGGAAATCGGCGCGCCGTCCGGAATGCAGATGAGCGAGCGGATGCCGCTTTTGGCCGCGGCAAGCGCCACGCCCTGCGCGTGGTTCCCGGCGGAGCAGGCGATCACGCCCTTCGCCTTTTCCTCGTCGGAAAGCTGCGAAATCTTGTAGTAGGCGCCGCGCACCTTAAACGAACCGGTAATCTGAAGATTTTCCGTTTTCAGGTGGATTTCGCTTTCCGGGTTGATCAGCGGAGCGTTGATCAGGCCGGTGTTGCGGATGACGTCCTTCAGAACATAGGCGGCGTGGTAAACTTTATCCAGCGTAAGCAAAATAATATCCCCCAACTTTTATTATTACTTCATCATGGCCATCGTGCCGGTTCGCAGAATTTTCAGCACCCGGTACGGGTTGTACAGTTCAAGAAAGGAATCGATGGTCCCCGCGTCGCCGGTCAGCTCCAGAATCATGGAGTCCGGCTCCACGTTGAGAATGTTGGCGTGGAAGACATTCGCGATTTCCACCAGCTTTTCACTGTTCTGAAGGTTCCGCTCCACCTTCATCAGAAGATGCTCGCGCACCACGGCTTTCTCGCGGTCCAGAACGTTTACCTCCTCAATATCCTCCAGCTTGCTCAGCTGCTTGTCGACCTGGCGCACAATGCGGTCGTCGCCGGAAACCACAATCAGGATGCGCGAAAACTGTGTGTTTTCCGTCTGGGCGGCGACAATGCTCAGGATATTGTAGCAGCGGCGGCTGAACAGCCCCGCAATGCGGAGAAGCACGCCGGGATTGTTGCGCGCAAGCACGGACAAAACATATTCTTTCTCTTTGGATGAATCCAGATAACTCACAGCGTTTCCTCCTCACATTTCAAGAATCGGGTCTTCCACGGAACCGCCCGCGGGCACCATGGGCAGAACATTCATGTCACGGTCGATGCGGCAGTCGATGAGCACCGGCTCCCGCAGGGCGAGCGCCTGTTTCAGCACCGGCTCGATTTCATCCGATTCGGCAATATGGAACGCCTTTACGCCGAACGCGCGCGCAAGCATTTCAAAGTCGGTGTTGTGGTCGAGGTCGGTCTGGGAAAAGCGGTTGTCGTAAAACAGCTTCTGCCACTGGCGCACCATGCCGAGCACGGTGTTGTTGAAAATCAGCTCAATCACCGGAATATTGTACTGCGCAAGGGTGGAAAGCTCGTTGCAGTTCATATGAAAGCTTCCGTCGCCCGCGACGTTGATCACACGCCGGTCGGGGTTCGCCACCTGCGCGCCCAGCGCCGCGCCGAGGCCGAAGCCCATGGTGCCGAGCCCGCCGGAGCTGATGAACTGCCTCGGCCTGCGGAACTCGTAATACTGCGCCGCCCACATCTGGTGCTGGCCGACCTCCGTCACAATGATCGCGTCGGAGCCGGTCAGGCGGTTCAGCGTTTTCAGAACCTCCTGCGGGGTCACGGCGCCGGGTGACGGCGCCTCCTGCACCAGCGGGTAACTTTTTTTCCAGTCCGCCGCCATGTCCATCCATTCGGGGCGGGAGGACTGGGGCAGCAGCTCGTTCAGGCGGGCGAGGATCCGTTTGGCGTCGCCCTTGAGCTTGAGATCGACGTCGATATTTTTGTTGAACTCCGCCGAGTCAATGTCGATCTGAATGATCGGGCAGTGCTTGGCGAACAGGTTCGCGTTGCACAGCACCCGGTCGGAAAAGCGGGTCCCGACCGCGATCAGCAGGTCGCAGTTCTGAATCGCCAGCGCGCTGGTCTTGGTGCCGTGCATGCCCAGCATGCCGATGTAGCGGCTGTCGGCCTGGTCGAACCCGCCCTGGCACATGAGGGAGGACGAAACCGGCGCGTCGATCCGGTCCGCAAAGGCCTTCAGCTCCGGGCCGGCGTCCGACGAAATCACCCCGCCCCCGGTGTAAATGAACGGCCGGCTGCTGTTCGCAATCATTTCCAGCGCCTGTTCAAACCGCTCGGGGTATGGAAATTTCGGTTCCGTGAGCGGCAGCGGCTCGTGTTTCGCGTACTCGTATTTTTTTGCCGTCACATCCTTCGGGATATCCACCAGGACGGGGCCTTTCCGGCCGGAATTCGCGATTCGGAACGCCCTGCGCAGCGTATCCGCGAGATTTTCCACATTTTTCACAAGGAAATTGTGCTTCGTGATCGGCATGGTGATCCCGGTGATGTCCACCTCCTGAAAGCTGTCGAGCCCCAGCAGGCCGCAGCTCACGTTCCCGGTGATTGCCACCATGGGAACGGAACCCATGTAGGCCGTGGCGATGCCGGTGACCAGGTTGGTCGCGCACGGGCCGGAGGTCGCGATGCAGACCCCCGTCTTTCCGCTGGAACGCGCGTAACCGTCGGCCGCGTGGGCGGCCCCCTGTTCGTGCGCGGTGCGGATATGGTTGATTCGGTCCCGGTACTCATAAAGGGCGTCGTAGATATTGAGAACGGACCCGCCCGGATACCCGAAAACCGTATCCACGCCCTGCTCCAGCAAGCATTCCATTACGATCTGCGCTCCAGTCAGCTGCATTCTGATTCCTCCTATAATCAACTCTTCCAAAATAATCAAAAAACCTCCGCCCCAACATAGAGGCGAAGGTTTCCTTCACGGTACCACTCTAATTTGCCGCCTGAAAACGGCATCTCTGCGTGCATCCAGCAATGCACTCTTCTGTAACGGGAAGAAACCGTGCCGGCCTACTGGAAGCTCCGTTCAGCCGCCTGCTCCGGGGTGATCTCCTGAAAAGTCCGCGCCGCCTCACACCGACCGGCGGCTCTCTGAAAGCGGAAGCCCTTCAATCCGTCCCCATCTGCGCATTTCAATCTATTAATAATTAGAATATTCCATTTGCCGCGCATTGTCAAGACATTTTGCATATTTTTGCCGCTGTTCCGCGATCGGCGAAGCGTTTTCTTAAATACGTTTTTTAATTGTCTTACTTTTTTTCAACCTTTTTTGATACGCCATCTGTTTTGACGATCACGTTTGACGGGGCTTTCACTCGGACCTCTTGTTTGGGGGTAGATAAAAATTTTTTGAACAATAAATCTTGCAGAGTTCAAAATATATCGAGTTAATCTTTAATTTTTAGCCAAAACTATTTTCATATACGTCGAAAAATTGAGATATCCGCATACATTGAGTCTGAATATTTTCGTCTTCTGTTTCAATTTGCCAGCCATAAATACCATATTCTCTCCAATTTAACTTATTAATCGGCAAGAGAAAACATTCTCTTTGAATCGTAGCAAACCCATCCTTATAATCGATCAGGGCCTGAGAAAATGCTTCATCTAAATTTTTGAAAACCGGCATACCTTTGGAATTGACTCCTATGGCATAGGCTTTTCCTCCGCCGAAATCGGTTGCCAAACTGCTGCTATATTCCCCTACCACTTTTGAGTATTTGGGATTGCTGGGAATCGAAGCCTTATTATAATACATGATTGCTGCAATACCAATTATCACAAGTGCCACCACGATCACTAAAATCGATTTTCTTTTTAATTTCATA
>JAAYUL010000097.1 GCA_012517675.1 Clostridiales bacterium
GCGCGACCATTTCCGCCGCGTTTACAAAGAGCGGCTCGCAAGTCGTGCTGCTGCCCCTGCCGGAAAACAGCGAAACCCTGCTTCCCGACTGGGAACAGCTTAAAAAATACTACCAGATTGTTCCCCGCATGATCGCGGCGGGAGAAATTCTTTCCGCCTCCGTGGTCAAAGAGGGCGGCGCCGCCGCCGCGGTGGCGAAAATGTGCTTCGGCAACCGCATCGGATTTTCTTTCCGCGAAAACGCGCTGGACGCCCGGCTGCTGTTCGCCCCCGCTTCGGGCGCGATCATCGCGGAGCTGAAGGACGGCGTTTCCGCCGAAAGCCTCTCCCCCGTTCCGCTGGGTCAAACCACCGCGGAGCCCACGGTCATGCTCGGCGCGGAAAACCTTCCCCTGGAGGGCCTTGCGCACTCATGGAGCGGAACGCTGGAGAAAATATTCCCCGGCTTCGCGCCCGAACAGCCGGTAAAAACGGACATCCCGCTGTTCACGCAGCGCAGCGGAAAAGCGCCCGCCGTCAAAGCCGCAAAACCCCGCGTGTTCATTCCCGTGTTCCCCGGCACCAACTGTGAGGTGGACAGCGCCCGCGCCTTTGAACGGGCCGGCGCAGAGCCGCAGGTGCTGGTGGTGCGCAACCTGAGCGCGGCGGATATTGAAGAAACCATTGAGGAAATGGAAAAAGCGATCCGCCAAAGCCAGATGATCATGATTCCGGGCGGATTCTCCGGCGGCGACGAACCGGACGGCTCCGGCAAATTCATCGCGACCACCTTCCGCAACCCGAAAATTGCGGAAGCGGTCGCGGACCTGCTGGACCGCCGCGACGGCCTGATGCTGGGCATCTGCAACGGCTTCCAGGCGCTGATCAAGCTGGGGCTTGTTCCCTACGGCAAAATCATCCGCCCGAACGCCGAAGCCCCCACGCTCACCTTCAATACGCTGGGCCGCCATGCCTCCCGCATGGTTTACACCCGCGTCACCTCGGTCAAATCGCCCTGGTTCTCCTGCGTCGGCGCGGGCGACGTGTTCGCCGTCCCCGTTTCCCACGGCGAAGGCCGCTTTGTCGCCGGCGACGGGGTCATGCGCGACCTGATTGCGAACGGCCAGGTCGCGACCCAGTACACCACGCCGGACGGAACCCCGAGCGGAAACATCACCTGGAACCCGAACGGCTCCGTCTGCGCGGTGGAAGGCATTACCAGCCCCGACGGCCGTATCCTTGGAAAAATGGGCCATTCCGAGCGCATGGGCGGCAACCTGTATAAAAATGTTCCGGGTGCAAAAGACCAGAAAATTTTTGAATCCGGCGTAAAATATTTTAAATAATTCGGGTGAAAATTAGATATGAACGATTTTTACAGAAGGACTTGGGCTGAAATCGATCTGGACGCAATCGGTCACAATTATCATGTGATCCGCTCCTGCCTGAAACCCGGTACGAAAATGTGCTGCGTCATCAAGGCGGACGCCTACGGCCACGGTGCGGAGGTTCTCGCGGCGGAATATGAAGCGCTCGGCGCGAACTGGTTTGCCGTTTCCAATCTGGAGGAAGCGGTCCAGCTGCGCAACGCGGGAATCCGCCTGCCGATCCTGATCCTGGGCTACACCCCCGCCAGCTGCGCAAAAACGCTGAGCGACCGGAACATTGCGCAGTCGGTGCTTTCCGCCGACTACGCGAAAGCGCTTTCCGCACAGGCGGTCAAAGACGGCGTGCGGGTGCGCGCGCATATCAAGCTGGACACCGGCATGAGCCGAATCGGCTTTTTCTTTCAGAAGCCGGAGCGCGACCGCGCTTCCCTCGACGCGGTGGAACAGTCCTGCCGCCTGCCCGGTCTGGAACCGGAAGGGATTTTCACCCATTTTGCCGTTGCGGACGAAGGCGGCGGCGGGCGCGGCTACACCCTGACGCAGTTTGAGAATTTTACAAAAGCGATTTCGCTTCTGGAACAGCGCGGCATTCACTTTTCCATCCGCCACTGCGCCAATTCCGCCGCGATTTTCGACTACCCCGAAACACAGCTCGACATGGTGCGGCCCGGCATTGTGCTTTACGGCCTGATGCCGTCCGGAGAGCTGATCAACAAGCCGGACCTTCACCCCGCCATGCAGCTGAAAAGCATTATTTCCCAGGTGAAAACCGTGCAGCCGCAAACCAGCGTGAGCTACGGCTGCTGCTTTGTGACGGACCGTCCCACGCGGGTGGCCACCGTGCCGATCGGCTATGCCGACGGATATCCCCGCCGTCTTTTTGAAAGCGCGGGCATGCTGGTGCGCGGAAAAAGGGCCAAGATCATCGGCCGTGTCTGCATGGACCAGCTGATGCTGAACGTGACCGATATTCCGGACGCGCGGGAGGGCGACATTGTGACCGTGTTCGGCCGCGACGGCGACGCGTTCCTTCCGGTGGACGAGCTGGCAAAGTACAACCAGACCATCAACTACGAGCTTGTCTGTCTGGTATCCAAACGGGTCCCGCGCATTTACTTTAAAAACGGAAGGGAAACCGGAGCGCTGGATTATATCTGCCCGTAGCGGCGGCAGCGCGCTTTTTACAGGAGCCAAACGGCGCCGGATTTTTTCGGCGCCGTTTTTTATTTTAAATTTACAAGATCGGACGGCGTCCGCCGGATCTTGTGATATAATAAACGTATTACCGCGTGATTTTGACGCGACGGATTGCAGGAGCTGCCATGACGGGTACTTATTCCAAAGCCTCCAATTTTATCAAAACGACCTTCCGCGCGCTGCAGTACCGGAATTTCCGGCTCTTCTGGTTCGGGCAGTGTGTTTCCCTGACCGGAACCTGGATGCAGCGCACCGCGCAGACCTGGCTGGTTTACACCGTGACCAATTCCCCCATGCTGGTGGGAATCGTCGGTGTTTGCCAGTTCATGCCCATGCTGCTTTTTTCCCTGTTCGCAGGGGTCCTGGTCGACCGTTTCTCCAAAAAGAACCTTCTGATTTTCACACAGGTCATGTTTCTGCTGCAATCCGTGATCATGACGCTCCTGACCTTTACCGGCCGGATACAATACTGGCACATCCTTGTGCTGAGCACGATGTTCGGTTTTACGCAGACACTGGATATGCCCGCGCGCCAGTCCTTTTTTATCGACCTTGTCGGCCCGGAAAACCTGACCAACGCGATTTCGCTCAATTCCACCATCGTCAACCTCGCCCGCATTCTGGGGCCCGCCGTTTCGGGGCTGGTCATGCTGAAATACGGCATGGTGTTCTGCTTCTTTATCAATGCGGTCAGCTTTCTCCCCGTGATCGCCGGCATCCTGATGATTCACGTCAATGTGAAAACGCCGCACCGGACCGGGCGCAGAATGCTGCCGGAGATTCTGGACGGAATCCGGTACATAAAAAAGAGCGATACGCTGATTCTGAACGTGCTCATTACCGCCGTGGTCTGCACGTTTGCCATGAACGGGGACGTCATCATCCCCGTGTTCGCCAAAACCGTGCTGGGGCGCGGCGCGCAGGGCTACACCTTCTTGCTTTCCATGTCGGGGCTGGGGGCTTTTATCGGCGCGATCTTCATGGCTTACTTCAGCAAATTCGGCCTGAAAAAGAGCATCCTCGTTTTCAGCGGATGCGCGACCGGCGTGCTGCAAATTCTGATATTCGCGGCGCCGCAGTACTGGGCCAGCGCCGCTCTGATCCTTGTGATCGGTTTTTTCAACCTGATTTTCATCAATATTGCAAACTCCATTTTCCAGCTGAACTCCTCCAACGAATACCGTGGGCGGGTGATGAGCGTTTACTCCTTTCTGAACCTCGGTTCCACACCCGTCGGCAACTTTTTATCCGGTCTGGTCATGGAACAGGGGAACGGCGGTTCCGGGTTCCTGTTCTGCGGGAGCGTGACCCTTGTTCTGCTCGGTGTGATTTTTGCGGTAAAGCGCGGCGCGGTTTTAAGCTGGCTGCCGGGCTGCAAATCGCATTGACACGTTTGAACGGATACGCCCTCTCCCCGCCAAACCCCTTCGCGTTTTCTGAAAGCCTCCTGTCGTTATTTTGAAACCGGCATCAGCGGGATTGCACTCTCGTTTCGCTGATGCGAAAGCTTCTTTGAAATCCCGTCACAGCCGGAAGCTTTCGACTGCAATAAATTCGGCGCTCTGCTCGTTCCCTTTTGGGAAGCAACAGGGCGCCGTACTCTTTTTGGAACAAACCGCATCCGGAAGAAGCGGAACCGTCAAAAGGAAAAACCATCACTTCTGTTGGTTCGTTCCCTTTGTGCCGTCGCGAAAGACCGTGCGCTGGCTTCTGCCCCGGTTCAGCCTTTTGTCCACGCTTTCCCTCAGCAGGGCGTAAAGGACGGAACACAAGGGGATGTTGATCAGCATGCCCGGCACGCCGAACAGGTTTCCGCCGATGGTCACGGCAATCAATACCCAGAGGCCGGGCAGCCCGACCTTTGAACCGACAACGTGGGGAAAAATCAGATTGCCCTCAAGCTGCTGGAGAATGACAAAGAACACCACATACCAAACAGCTTGAACGGGACTGACGATCGAGATCAGCAGCGCGCCGATCACCGTGCTCAGGAACGAGCCGATGATCGGAATCAGCGCCATAAAAACAACGACCGTGGAAACCAGAAGCGCATAGGGAAACCGGAAAATGTTCATGCCGATAAAGCAGAGCGAGCCGAGGATGCAGGCCTCCGTGCAGGTGCCGGCAATAAAATTGGAAAATGCACGGTTCGACATGCTGCACAGCCGCAGAAACGGCTGATTGAATTTCACGGGAAGATAAGCGTACAGCACCCGCTTAACCTGCGACTGCAGCTTTTCCTTCTGCATCAGGATATTCATGGCGATCACAAAGCTCAGCACCCCGGTGATGGCCGCGTGGAACACGTTGCTGGTCACCGCCACGGTGGAGCCCACCAGCGAACTCGCAATCTTCTGGCCGTTCTGCGCCAGCATCTGACTGATGCTCGACCAGTCGATCTCCACATTTTTAAAATAATCCCCGACTGCGGGGTGCTTTTCGCCGAACTTGGTCAGCTCGGTTTGCAGCCGGTTAAAAAACTGGGGGATCTGATAGGTCAGATTTGTGATGGTCTTCACCAGCTCCGGCACGACAATCAGCAAAATCAGGGCGATGGCGCCCAGGATGATGACCAGAGCAAGAAAAATGCTGACGGGCCGGCGGAATTTCGGCCATGCTTTTGTGAAACGCCGGTTCAGCCCGGAAAACAGGCGCGTTTCCACCTGGTACACCAGAACGTTCAGCACGAACGCAAGCGCAAAGCCGATCAGAATCGGCTCGCAGACGTACCACACGACGCTCAGCACATTGGGAAGATAATTCAGGTTTTTTAACGCCATGTAGACGGTGATGGCAAACGTAATGAGAAGCGCGATTTTTTGCATGTTGCCTTTATTCAGTTCCATTTCCACTTTCCTCCGCGTGATCCCGTTTTCCCATATTATATCTTATTTTATTATGCATGAAACGGAAAAAAATAGCAATCGTTTTCAGGAAGAAACATCCGATGAAACGCGCGTGAAAAAGCCCCGGCCCGCTTTCCGCCGGTTTTACTGCAGAAGATAGCCGATTGCGGACATGCTGATGGTCGCCCAGACCGAACCGAGAATCGCGCCGGCCAGCACGTCGCGCGGATAATGCATGCCAAGGTACATGCGGGTCACGCCGACAAAAGCAGCCAGGAAGTACAGCCCAACGACGCCGAGGATTCCGGCGTGGAAATGCTGCGCCACAAGCGTCGCGATGAAAAACGCCTGGCTGGTGTGGCCGCTTGGAAAAGACTTTCCCCGGGCGCGCCCGCCCACCACGCGGACATCCGCAAGCCTTGTAAAGGGACGCGGACGCCGCACGGTGATCTTGATCAATTCCACAAACAGCCAGAGGGTGAGGGTCCCCAGCACAAATTCATAAGCCAGCAGATGATTGACCGCAAAATAAAAAGCCAGAAGGATCACGGCCGTGACGATTCCGTTTCCAAGCTCCGTCATCAGCGCCATGACCCGGTCGAGCCAGGGCCGTTTATGCCCCATTATGTTAAAACAGGAAAACACATAGGCGTCAATCCGCTGTCCCGCCGACCAGATCAGGGAAAGCGCCAGAAAAATGAAGACCACAAGCAGGGTCACGATCCCCTTATGTTCTGTCATGCCGGCACGGAGAATGCGCCAGTAGCGGCGGGGCACCGTGGTCACCACCAGGGACAGCGCGGCTGCAATCAGCAGCACCCACCAGCCCGGCCGGATGCGCCGCACCCGGTAGAGCAGGATTCTGAGCATACGGCAGGCGCGCCCCGCGCACGCTCCGCGTTTTTTCCAAACTATCATTCCGTCGATTCCTTCACCTCACTCTTTTTTCGCGCCTCCGCCCGGGGAAGCATGAGCGCGATCGCCCCGCGGAGGATTTCCGCATGGACGCCGCCCTTTCCGAACGTAACGCCGTCCGCCATAACGGTCATATCCGGCGTGGCGGAAATGTCTGCGCTGCGCACCCTAAAATGCTGAACGCCGGGGTTCTGCGGTTCCCCAAGGCCGCCCCTGCGGAACAGGCAGTTCAACAGCCCGATTTTGGAAATATCGCGGAACAGGTAAACATCCAGAATCCCGTCCCGGAACGATCGTTCATCCCCCACCGCAAAATTCCGCCCGATGTAGGGCATGTTGCAGAGCAGCACAAAATGCCCCACGGTCTCAATTTCGGTGCGCCCGTCCAGCACGACATGAATTTTGGAAGGCGGCGAACCGACGAACTTTCCTAAAAAATCACCGAGCCGCTCCACATGGCCGTGCTGGATTTCATCCCCCGAGGAAAAAATGGAGGCCAGCAGGCCCACGGAGCAGACTTCGAAAAACGGAAACCGGGCGCCGCCGTAAGTCACCGCGCCGAGGTCGGCGCGCAAACGCCTGCCGGTGCGCAGCAAGGCAACCGCCTCCGGAATCGCTTTGGGGATGCCGAGGCTCAGCGCAATATTATTCTGCGTGCCGGTCGGGATAATCCCCATCGTCGCGCGTTTTCCCGCAAGCTCCCGCGCCACGGAGGAAACCGTTCCGTCGCCGCCGCAGGCGACAAACAGGCCGACCCCTCTTGCGAGGGACTCCTCGACCATGGCGGGGACATCGCAGTCCGGCTCAATCAGGAACACCTCCGGCACCAGCTTCCACCGCTGCATTTCCCGGATCAGGTCCATCAGCTGCACGGGTGATCGCCCCGTACTGCCGGACGCGGGGTTAAAAATCAGTTTGGCGCGCCGGCGCCTTTTTTCCGTAAGATACGATGCTTCCATTTCACTCATAACTTTCTCATATCCGGCCTTGTCGGCAAAATATTCTTCCCGTGTTCCGCGCGTTTTCCTGCCGAAAAACGGCGCTTTGGATTTCAGAAACAAAACCCGGGAAATCTGACATTAGTATGAGCAGCGCGCCGCGCCAATATCCTTTCCCCGCGGCGATTCCTCCGCGGACCGACAAAAGAGAAGATGCGGCCGTTTCTTTTATTTTAACCGATTGCCGTCTGCTTTTCAATTCAAACAGACCGTCTTTCGGAACTGCTCCGTAAAAAAAATGCCCGCCGAACGGCGGGCACAGGCTGCTCAGGAAATTTCAGCTCTCTTTTTTTAACCGGAACTGCTTGACCAGCTTTTCCAGCATTTCCGCCTGCGCGGAAAGCTCTTCGCTTGCGGCCGCGCTTTCCTCCGCCGTTGCGGAATTGGTCTGCACCACCGAAGAGACCTGCTCCACGCCTGCCGTAATCTGTGAAATGCCCGTGGCCTGGTCGGAAGACGCTTCGTCGATTTTTCTGATGGTTTCCTCCACCGATACGATTTTCTGAGAAGCCTGGTCCAGAATCTGCGCGGTGGAACGGGCGATCTGCACCCCCTGCTGCACGTTGCTCACAGAGGTTTCGATCAGCACCGTGGTGTTTTTCGCCGCGTCGGCCGATTTGCTCGCCAGATTCCTGACCTCATCCGCCACGACCGCAAACCCCTTTCCGGCCGCCCCCGCGCGCGCCGCCTCGACCGCGGCGTTCAGCGCCAGAATATTGGTCTGGAATGCGATGTCGTTGATGACCTTGATGATTTTGCTGATTTCATTGGAGGATTCGTAAATATTGTTCATGGAGCCAAGCATTTTTTTCATTTCATCGTTGCCCTGTGAAACTTCCTGCGCGGTTTCCTTCACGTTTTCGGCAACGATCCTGACATTCTGCGCATTTTCGCGCACGCGCTGAGAAATATCGTTCGCGGCCGCGGCGAGTTCCTCCACGGTGCTCGCCTGCTCGCTCGACCCCTGAGCCAGTTCCTGCGCCCCGCTCGACACCTGCGATGCCCCGCTGCTGACCTGCTCGGAGGAAACGTGGACCGTCGACATGATTTCATTCAGGTTGCCCAGAATTTTCAGCAGCGCTTCCTTGATCGGCCCGAAGTTCCCCGCGTATTCCTGCCGGATTTCAGCGGTCAGGTCCCCGCGCGACATACGGTCCAGATGCTCCGAAATATTTTGAATATATGTTTTGATCATTTTTGTCGCGCTGCGCAGCGAATTGGCAAGCATTCCGATCTCATCCCCGGAAGAGTATGTGATTGCAACATCCAGATTGCCCTGTGAAATTTCTTCCGCCGCCTTTGCCATTTGCTGAATCGGCCTGCTCAGCATGCGGGCCAGCAAGACCCCCATAAAGACTGAAAAGGCGATGCCAGCCAGAATCACCAGAGCCAGAATGACCGCCATCCTGTTTGCAAGCTGAATATTGGCCTCATTGTTCTGATCGGCGGTATTGATCCGGTTGGTCATGCACTGCGAATAGTCGTCCAGCAGGACCTTTGCGGCGGAATCGTACTCCGTCAGCAACGCCTTTGCCTGTTTCACATTGCCGCTTTTTGCATCACTGATAATTTCCTCCAGCTTTGGGATCAGGTTTGATGTATAAGCCTTCCCCGCTTCCTGAAACAGCTTTTTGGTCGCATCCGAATTGATCGTCGGTTCATAAGCTTCCACGTTTTTTTCATAGTCCGCTTTGTACTGATCAGTCTGCTCCTGAATTTTGGCAAGGTCATCGGCGCTGTCATAGTAAACGACATATTCCTTCGCCTGTCCCTTCAGCTGTTCAATATCGGTAACAATATTGGAAATCGTCGCAAGCGGAACGGTTTGATTTTGATACAGCTTGGTCCCGGATTCCTTCATCTGAATCATGCCGAAAATCCCCGCGCCGCCTACAATTGCCGTAATCAATGAAATGATTAAAAAAGACACGATAAGCTTTCGTGAAATTTTCATGTTTTTCATTCCAATACTCTTCTTTCATTTATCATGTTGAGATATGCTCACAAAAACAATTATCGGATCAATATCAATTTTATTTATATTTTTGGCAGCGATTTTGATAAAAATAATTAATGTCCACTGATTTTATTGATTAAATAAATAATGAATTTACATTTTTTTAATGTTTACTAATATTAAATAGAAGGGATTTGATACCTTGAACAGAATAAGAGTATTGCGGCTGGAAAACAATTTAACACAGGAAGGGCTCTGTAAAATCATCAATGTGAGCCAGGCGTCCCTGTCCGGATATGAAAACGGAAAATTCGAGCCGGACAGCGACACCCTTTTGCGGCTGGCCTCGTATTTTAAGGTTTCGATTGATTATCTTCTCGGATATGACCAGAACGACCGGCTTGCGGCACTTTCGAACCGCATTCCGGTGCTTCGGCACGCGCTGGAAAAACAGGACTGTCATTCCGACCTGTTTCAATATGAAGAAATCAGCTGCAAAATGGCCGAACAAGGGGAACACTTTGCTTTGGAAATGCAGGACGACAGTATGGAACCCCGAATACAGAGGGGCGATCTGATTATTTTCAGGAGGCAGCGCACCATTGAAAACGGTGCGCTCGGCGCCATTATCGTCGGAAATAAAACCGTCGTTAAAAAAGTCATCTGTCTGAACGAAGGCCTCATTCTGATCCCGTTCAATCTGAAATATTCCGTTCAGGTTTTCAGCACGGAAAAAGTAAAGAGCCTGCCCGTCACCATTGCCGGGCAGGCGGTGGAGCTGCGGGGAAAATGCTGAGGCTACCGTGGCAGCCGGCCGGCTCGCCCAACCCCTGCGCCGCACCTCACGGAGCGGCTTTTGATGAATCCGCTCACCTGAAAAGGCCGCATGAATAACCGAAAAAATCCGGTATTCATGCGGTCTTTTGGCTCTGTTCCGTTTTCCGGTCCTGCTGCGGGCCTGAAACGCGGGCGTTAATATCCGATAAAAAAAGCCCGAACGCAAACTGCGTCCGGACTCCATCTGGTGCGCGAGATGGGACTTGAACCCATACGTCATACAACACACGCCCCTCAAACGTGCCTGTCTGCCAATTCCAGCACTCGCGCGACTCAACGAAAGCTATTATATCATTCCCATTGAAACCTTGTCAACCCTATTTGAGCATTTTTTACAAGTTGTCGAGAAAGGCCTGAAATTCTTCCAAACTCATGATGCTGTTCAAAACCGCAAGCAGCGCGTTCGGCGTCAGGCGCTCCGGCAAATTGAGCTTTTTGAGCAGCCGCGCCCGCTTTTCCGCGCTGTTCTCACCGCCGGAAAGCCCGGCGTCATATAGATCGGCCTTGGTGATGACGCGGCCGGCCGGAACGCTCTCTTCGCTGCAAACGACGCCCGCCCGTTGGAGCGCTGCCAGAATCGCCGCGGCGGGAACGCCCTCCACGCCAAGCTTTCCCTCTTTGGAGGGCTTTTCCTTGCGCTTTTCCTTGCCGAGGATGTCCGGAATATAGGCATGCTTGATCTTTTCGGGTGGAATGGAGCCGGAGAGGTAATTCCGAATCAGAAAACCGGCGGAATCGCTGTCTGTCAGGACCAGAATCCCCCTTTTGTCCGCAAGGCGGCGGATCAGCTGCATCTGCTCCCGGTCCTTGAAGATCTGAAAGCCCCGGGTTTCGATAATCAAACCGTCAATGAGGGAGGAAAGCTTGATCTTGTCATACTTTCCCTCCACAATAATCGCTTCTTTTACTTGAATCAAACGCTTCCCTCCTGTTCGGCAATCAGCAAAAGCTTTGCAATCAGCTTTTCCATTACGACGCGGCGGTCCCCCCGCGCGCTTTTCAGAGCGGTGTCCGCTTCCAGCAAAGCGGAAAGGCTTTTCCGCAGGACGGGAACAGAAAGCCGCCTGGAATCCCGTTCGGCGTTGGTCAGGCGGAACTCCTTGCGCGCGTAGTCAAAATGCTTTGCCGGTTCCGTCGCGGCGTAGCCGCCCTGCACTGCGATCCGCACGCGGTACAGATCCAGATAAGCGGAGGAAAGCACCGCGAGAACGGAAACCGGCTCCTCGTTCTGATAAAACAGAAGGTCCAGAATTCCGTATGCCCGGTCGTACGCGCCCGAGACAATCGCCTTGGAAAGATCGAACACCTTTGCTTCCAGATTTTTCACCACAAGGCGGTCGATCACCTGTTCCGTGATCTCCCCCTCCTGCACAAACGCGCACAGCTTTTCCAGCTCATTGTAAAGCGTTTGCAGGTCGTTCCCGCTGTACCCGACGATGCGCCCCGCGTTCCGGCGCGAAAGCGCGCATCCCCGCTTTTCCGCCGCCCTGCAGAGCAGCTTTTCCAGCTCCGCCCCGGCGCGGCGCCTGCACTCCAGTACACAGCCGGTCTGGTTCACTATGCCGATAAATTTTTTCCATTTTTTATCTTTTTTGACGTCCGGAACAATTGTAGCGAGGTAAATCACCAATACGGTCGTGGACGGAACCGAGGAAATCAATTCTTCCAGCTTGCTCAGCTCCCCCGCGCGCAGCGTCCCCACATTCAGGTCGGAAACCGCGACGCATTTCCGCTCCGCCATAAACGGAAGCGCTTCCGCCGCCGCCGCAATGTCGTCAACGGAGGCGGAGCCGCCGTCGAACCGCTGAAGGTTAAAATCCTCAAACGCCGTGCCCTTTGCTTTGGCAATCAGCTTTTGGGCGTAAAGATTCACCAGGTATTTCTCTTCTCCGTACAGAAAATAAATACTGGAAAAGTCCGCCTTCTCCATTTGTTTTTTCAGGCTGCTTTCCGTAATTTCAGGCATCCGTTTCCCTCCGAATCTGCAAGCTGTTATCCCTGCCGATTTGCAGCACAATATTTCCCGCGCCCGCGGTAGCGACCGGATTCGCGGTTTTGACCGCGGTCCGCCCCGGCAGCTCTCCGGAATCCATCGACAGGATCGTGCAGGCGGGCCCTAAAAGGTCCGCTTCTTCCGGAATTTCGTCCAGCACCGCGAAATCACTGTCGAGCCATTCGGACGGCAGACCGGCAAGATCGGTGCCTTTCGGGCAGATGAGGACCGACGTCTGCCCCGCCTCGACACGGACCGCGCTTGCTTCGCCCTGGGCCACCGTGTCTATTTGAACATCCTGAAAGACGCACGCCTGTGCATCGGACCGATAGACAGCGCAGCTGCCAGCCCTTCCGGCGGAAGCCTGCAAAAAGCTGTCCGTCAGGCCGGTGTCCCGCAGCACCAGCCGGCGCGGCAGGAAGGCCTCAAGCAGGTTCGCGCAGTTGACGCTCTCCTGCGTTTCCCCGGTCAGCGGCTGAAGGTAATCCAGCCGCGTCACCTCCGACTGCTGCAGATACCGGCGGATGGCGCCGGCGGAAAGGCCGCCGCAGCCGATGACCGCGCCGCGCCCGTCGCGGGTAATCGCCACGGCTTCCGCGCTGCCCACGTCAAGGACCGCGATGCGCGTAACGCCTCTGCCCGCCAGGCTGCCGGAAAAAATACCGGCCAGCAGCACAATCACGGAAAGCCACGCGGCCGCCTGATAAACCCGTTTGGAGCGGGAAAGGAACAGCGCCGCGGCGCCGAGGAGGAAGCTCCCGGCGAGCCAGATCAGCACAAACCCGCCGGAGGCCGGCGCGCCGGCATACGGAATCCCCGCCAGAAAATGCGCGCAACTCTGCATGAACTTCGCGAGCAGTCCCGCCGCCAGCGCAAAGGGCATGGCAAGGAACGACTGCGGCGCGATCAGATTCAGGACCGCGGCAACGGCGGCAAAGTTCATCATCAGCGTGGAAGGGATCAGCTCCAGCAAATTGGATACCGGCGCAATCAGCGACACCGCGCCGAAAGACAGGATCACGATCGGCAGCGTAAAAAGAACCGCTCCGGCGGTCGTTCCCAGAATTCCGTTTGCGCCCCGCACCAGAGGGCCGAGCGGCGCCCACCGGTCCAGCTTCCGGTTGAGATACCGCGCGATGGGCCCGGCGCACAGGATCAGGCCCAGCGTGGCGGAAAAGGAAAGCAGCAGCCCCACATCCGCCGCGGCATAGGGGTTGAACAGGCCGATCAGCAGAACCGCCGCGCCGAGCGAGTTCAAAGGATCCGGCCTGCGGGAAAACAGGATACCGGAAAGATACAGCAGGCACATCACCCCGCTCCGGGTGACGGACGGAACAAAACAGGTGACCGCCATAAACGCAAACACGCCGAAGGACGCGATCAGCGCCGCCGGTTTTTTCGGGATTTTCAGGGACAGCAGGAGCATGAGGATCAGCTCCGCCATGGTCGCCATGTGCAGACCGGAAACCGAAAGGAGATGCGAGATGCCCGCCGTGCGGAAATCCGATGTCACTTCGTCGGAAAGGCCGGTCCGGTCACCCAGCAGCACGCCGTTGACCAAATTGGCCTGCTCCGGCGGAAGCAGGGCGCGCACCGACCGCATCAGGGCGCTGCGCAGCCGCAGGGCGTAATCATACAGCGGCTTTTCCGAAGGAGTCGAAACGGTGACTCCCTCGTATTCATACAAATAGGCAAACAGAAGAATCCCCCTGGAGGCGTAATAGGAGCGCGAGGAATACCCCTCCCCGCCGTCCGGAAGGAAAAAATGCACCTTGACGCGAAGGTTGGAATACGGTTCCGCGTGGAGCGCCTTCTGGCAGGAAAGGCGGATCTTAAAGCTCTGCGCCGGCGTTGTCCCTGCCGTCCGGCGGACTTCCACAATGTAGTAGGTCCGCCCGTACGCCTGATACGGCAGGTCGCAGACCGTGCCCTCGATCACGGCGTCTTTCCCCGCCAAAGCCCGCACCGGTTCCACCGCGGAACGGGAAAAAGCCGCAAAGCTGCCGAGCGCCAGCGAAACCGCAAGCAGTGCGGCCGGGAAAACGCCCGTTGCGCGCGCCCGCGGCAAAAGCATTGCGATCAGAAAGCCAAGCAGCGCGGCGCAGGCTAAAACAAGCGACCAGCGCGCGCCAAAATAAACGGCGGCCGCAAGTGCCAGCAGATAACTAAAACCCACCAACGCAAGCGGCCGCTTCATGAAAACTCCCCCGAACGAGATTATTTATGGAACAGAGGCAAAGGCTCCAGATAGATGATGTCATCCCTGTCCTTCGCGTCGCCCTCGGCCAGCACGCAGGCGCGGCCCACAATGTTGCCGCCGAACTGCCGGACCAGCCTTTCCATGGCGGAAAGGGATTCGCCGGTGCTGATGACGTCGTCCACAATCAGGACGCGCTTGCCGTCCAGCCCCTTGTAATCGTCCTCCGCCAGATACAGCTCCTGCAGATGATCGGTGGTAATGGATTTCAGCTCGGCGTGAATCGGGTCGCGCATGTAAGCCTTCACGCTTTTGCGCGCGACAATATAGTGGCGGCAGCCCTGGCGCGCCATTTCATAGGAAAGCGGAATTCCCTTTGTTTCCGCCGTAAACACAACGTCGTGCTCCGGGCATTTCGCCAACAGCGCGGCGGCCGCTTTTTCGGTGATTTCCACATCGCCCAGCATGACAAAACCGGCAATGTCAAGATGCTCGTCAATTTCGCAGATCGGCAGTTCCCGTTCGCAGCCGGCAATTGTCATTTTGTAATACTTCTTCATAAACAACGACCTTTCAAAAATGAATCTGCGCTCGCCCCCGTCAGCCGGGAGGCCACTTCATGGAACGGCCGCCGAGCAGATGGAGATGAAGGTGCGGCACGGTCTGGCCGCCGTCCTTCCCCGTGTTGGCAACCAGCCGGAAGCCTTCCGTCAGGTTGTTTTCCCGCGCGAGCTTTGCCGCCACTTCAAACAGATGCGCGACAATGCCGCTGTTTTCCGGCGTAATTTCCATAACGGACTCAATGTGCCGCTTCGGAATAATCAGGATATGCACCGGTGCCTTCGGGTCCAGGTCGTAAAATGCCAGGACGCTGTCATCCTCATAAGCTTTTTTGCTCGGAATCTCCCCTTTGGCAATCTTACAGAAAACACAATCCAAACCGATTCCCCCTTTTCACAACACTGTTATTATAATCTTATTTGATCATGTTAGCAACGATTTTTTCGGCCTCGGCAAGCGCCGGTTCCAGCTTGGTAAGATCCTTCGCGCCCGCCATGGCGCTGTCGGGCCTGCCGCCGCCGTTGCCGCCCGCGAGCTGTGCCACCCGGCGCACGATCTGCCCCGCGTTCACGCCCATTTTCAGGGCGTCCTTCGCAACGCAGGCCGCGATATTCGCCCTGCCGTTCGTCACCCCGGCCAGCACCGCGACCATGTTCGGCGCGTGGTCGCGCACCTTGTCGCACATGGCGCGCAGCGCGGCGGGTTCGGTTCCTTCAAAAATCCCGGTAATCAGCTTTACGCCGCCCACTTCCTTCGCGCCGGCAAACAGGCCGCCGATCTGCATGGCCGCCAGTCTGGCGTTGAGCGTTTCCACGGTCCTGTCCTTCTCCTTCAGCTCCGCGGTCAGCTGCGCCGCCTTCTGCGGAAGCTCGGCGGTGCCGTTCAGCCTGAGCGCCGCCGCGGTTTCGCCGATTTCCTCCAGCGTGCGGTTGAGCAGCGCGAGCACGCCCGCGCCGGTCACGCCTTCAATGCGCCGGACGCCAGCGGCGACCGAGCTTTCGAAAACAATTTTAAACAGCCCGAGCTTCGCGGTGTTGTCGATGTGCGTGCCGCCGCAGAACTCCTTGGAAAAATCGCCGACGGAAACCACGCGGACAACGCTGCCGTATTTTTCGCCGAACAGCGCCATTGCGCCCAGCTTTTTCGCCTCTTCGATCGGCATTTCACGGCATTCCACCGGGAGCGCGCTCAAAATCACCTTGTTGACCATGGCCTCCACGCGGGCAAGCTCCTCTTTGGTCAGAGCGGAAAAATGAGTGAAGTCAAAGCGGACGTGCTGCTCGTTGACCAGCTGGCCGGCCTGCTCCACATGGTCGCCCAGCACCCTGCGCAGGGAAGCCTGCAGCAGGTGCGCCGCGGTATGGTTGCGCATGATGGAAAGACGGCGCGCAGAATCGACGGCGGCCTTTACGGTTTCGCCGACGGTGATCTGCCCCGCGGTGACCGACGCGTGGTGCAGGTAATTTTTCGCGTGATTTTTCGTGGTGTTGGTCACGGCGAGAATCGCGTCGGCGGATTCGATGCTGCCGGTGTCGCCCACCTGGCCGCCGCTTTCGCCGTAAAACGCGGTCCTGTCGAGCACCAGAACGATCTCGTCGCCGGCGGTGGCGGATTCCACGCGCTCCCCGTCCTTGACAATGGCAAGTACCCGCGACTCCGTTTCAAACTGCGTGTAGCCGAGGAAATCGGTTGCCGGTACGTTTTCCAGAAGATCGGTCTCCCCCTCCCACGCGTCGGCGCCGGCGTTCTTCCGGGCGGCTCTGGCGCGCTCGCGCTGTTCGAGCATCAGGCGGCGGAACTCCTCTTCGTCCACCGTCATCCCGCGCTCCGCGACGATTTCCTTGGTAAGGTCGATCGGGAACCCGTA
>JAAYUL010000098.1 GCA_012517675.1 Clostridiales bacterium
CAATCCCGACAAGATCGTGATCAAGGATTTTTGCGCCAATGTGCAGCCGGGCCAGAAAATTGCGATCGTCGGCCCCACCGGCGCGGGCAAGACGACCATTGTCAAGCTTCTGATGCGTTTTTACGATGTGAACGAGGGCGCAATCCTGGTGGACGGCTATGACATCCGCGACTTTGCTGATGATACCACTGGGAACGGTAATGTGGTTTCATATCAAGCTATGCATTCAGCAATAAGTCTTTTTGCAATTGCATTTACAATTTCTTTTTTTCTCGCTGTATCGACGGAACCGTTTTGCCTATAAAAAAGATGGAAAAAGTTTGAGCTGCGTTTTACACTTGGCTTTAACGGGGCAACCACATCCTTAAATGGAAGGATGCTGCTTTCATTGTTAATGCTAGGAAATAAAATGGGGATTTCACCAACTTCTTCTTTAAAGCTGCTGTTAAACTTTTTCTGAAATACGATTAGAAAATCAAATTCCAGATTCAGTGTTTCAGATAGATCCTTTAGAATATTGGTCCAATGTTTCCTGCTCTTAATACCCTCAGAAATGTCTGCATATTTTTCTTCATCAATTTTTCCGGTTTTAAACGCCTCAGAATTATCGGCTTCTTCTTTATTGAGAAACTCAATAATTTTTGCGTTTACAATAGGAAGATTCGTCTTATCCTGACAGTATTTAACTAATGACTCAAAGGCATCTTGCAAATTCTTTGTGAACTTTGAATCATCACCAATACGCGCCTGGAACAGTGCTCTAAACTCAGCTTCTGACTTCCATACAGCGATGCGTCTCTTATTGCGGGCAAAATATTCATATCCGAAGCTGTCTTTGCAAAAGCACTTCATCAAATACAAGAAATCTTCATCTGCAAGTAACGAGATCGTATATTCACGAGTGAGCACTTGTTCCTGAACATCAATACCGATACCAAATCTGTGCAATACATCTTTGTTAATCATCTTTTCTATTGTTTGGCATGCAGCAGCACTCTCATCCGGAGAACGCTTTGGATCATCAATAAGCAACGGTGCGGAGCGAGTAAGTACCTTTCCCCCCTCTGTTAACGCCTCAAAACAGAACAGGGGATTCATGTCTGTTTTTGAACTAAAAATGCTTGTAAGCGTGTTCATTGCACTTTTTAGCACCTCCATCTCATACAAGATAGACGGATGGCTCTGAACCCATTTCTTTTCGGCATCATGCGCATATATTGCACTTTCAATTACACTCAACGCACTCTTGTGGTAGCCAATGCAAAAATGTTTATTATATGGCAAAATACGCATACCATTCAAGAGTCTCATATAATCAATTTGGACATTCTGAAAACCGATAGTTGCATAGTCTCTAATGACATAATCCAAACGATCCACGTCGATAATAGATGAATTTAATAGACTGATGACGCAATTCAGTAGTTCAATGGCTCTGCTTTTTTTATAGAATGCTTTGGCAGACTCGGTAAAACGGATAGGCATACCGATAATACAACGTGCAAAAAGGCTCCGTTCTTTCAAAGTCTTAAAGTGTTTTGAAAAGACACGAATCCCCACAACGCAACTCATGCATTCATGGGGTGCCGGCTTGTTTGTTCCTAATGCGACGAAATCCTCAGAAAAAACTTCTTCATCAACGCAACACTTCAAATTGTTATATAGAGTCTCACTTTTATCCAAATAGAACATCTCGCCAGTATGAGAAAATGGAGCATGACCAACATCATGCAACAGGCAGGCTGTTTCAAAGATATTTTGTATATCATCAATTTGATCGTCAATTTCCAGGCCTTTGCTATTTTCTTTCAGCTGCGATTTAATCGACGCAAATGCAATCTGACCCAAGTGATACACTCCTAATGAGTGAACGTATCGATTATGGTAAGCCGCTGGGTACAAAGGCGTATAACTTGTCTGGCGAATATCCTTTAATCGCTGAAATGCGGGAGTATCGATTATTTGTGACACCACATCTCTATCTATATCGATATATCCGTAAATCGGGTCCTTGAATTGTTTTTTAGACATTTCAGCGTTCCTCTCTATCTGCATCCCATTTACAGAAAAGGGCGCTACTCATAGTAGCGCCCTTTTGTTCTTGGGTTTTCTTATACCTTGAGTGCTTCTAATGATTCACTTTCACTTAAAGCCTTTGCAAGATCCACAGTCAGATTTGCCCTAAACTGACGCCGTAACTCATCAATTGTTACTTCACAATTCAATTCAATATACTCAATTTCATTATCCTCAACAATAGAAAAATAATCAGCATAATCATGTATAAACTCGTATGTGCTTTCTTTTGTCAAGAACAATATTGCATCTTGCCCAGAGCGAGATAGTAATTTTACAATTACTGTACCATAATCGGCTAAAGACTGTAGGCTGATTTTTCTATTGCTTTCTTTGCGCTTCATCAATTCAATCAGCGCACTTGCCACCAAGTCTTCAATGCCGATATACCTGTACATAAATTTTGCACCTTACCCTTCAAATCAACATAATTCAATTAATAACTATCAAAAATTGCCAACTTATGCACCATAACATGCTATGCAAAAAGTTTTTGTACATTCTTACATTAATTGGTAAAACTTATCTAAAATTATACCATGTATCACTGCACTTTTCAATCTTATTTTGACATTCAGTATATCACATTCTCATGCCCTGTGGAACTATTTTTTTATTTTATTTCTTTGTCAAGTTTATGGAGGCATAAAATTAGCAGAGGGTTTGAGTCTGCCGGCGGATTTTTCTTTTCGGGAGGGGTCCGCTTTGACAGTATTATTTTTTTGGCCCCTCTCGACCTTAGCGATCGTATTGTCCCTCTTGCCAGTGAAGAAGGTGTTGCTCATAGTGGTATACCTGAGTAAGCCAATTTCAGTTTCGTTGTCTTCGCCGGAAACGGTCAGAACCGGAGCTCTCAAAGCAACCGTTGCGGGCGTCTTGTCAACGATTTTTGTTAGGAAATACTGTGCCAGATGATTTGTAAACTGCTTTTGCAGTTCTTGCACATCGGCAACAGTGCAGTATAAGCCGTGGCCTTTGTATTTTTCTTTGAAGGCCTTGACTTTTTTACACTCTCCGAATCCAACTCAGACGGAGGCATAGGCTTGTCAAGGAAGCATAAGAAAACCTGCTTGCCGCTTAAGCTTTTTTGAACTCCCGGCACAGCCGGGAGTTTTCGGACGACAAAAAGAGCCTTTAGAGAGGGTTTTAATCCTCTTTAAAGGCTCCTGCTTTTTGCATTTAGTGTGCAAATTTTTTGTATTTTATTTGCAAAGCAACACTCGCGAATTTTTGCGCGGCGCTCATTTTCCTCCGGGGTGCGATTCTTTCTTGCCATAATGTAAACCTCTATTTTGGTGCTTCTATTCTACACCACAACGGAGGTTTACACAAAATTCGGGACGGTCTCTAAACCAGCGTCAGCCAGGACATTGAGGAAAAGATCCTGTCCATGTACGCCAAGGGCATGTGTTTCGGCCTGCTGCCGCGGTCCGTCAATGATGCGCAAACACAGCTAGGCGCAGCGGCATTTTGCCTTCTGCCGTCACATTTTCTTCCCGGTCCATTGTGATGGTCGCGTAATGCGAGGGATTGTCGTAATCCTTCCCATAGCCATCGTCGCTGTAGTATTGATAAACCGCCTTCGTCTGTACGTTTCCCAAAAGCGCCAAGCTGCCGAAGTCGATCTCTTCCACACTCTCCCCCGCTTCGGAAAGCGGAATGCACCGGTCCGCGCGGATAAAGAAAATCGTCTCGTCCAGCGGAACCGGAAGATAATGGTGCCCCTTCTCCAGGTTTTCCTCCGAAAAATCTTTTGGGGAACGCATGCGAACCAGCTTCATCGGTTCCGGCAGATACACGCTGCGTCCGGCGGCGTTCTGCACATAGACCGGCGCGATCATCAGCTCGTCGCCGATCATCAGCTGGTCTTGCACATGGATCGCGTCCGGGTCGTCCGGATATACGAAAGCCAGCGGTTTAAAATACATTCCGTCCCGCAGGGCCGCTTTCATATACTCGCTGTACAGATAAGGCAGCAACGCGTAACGGATCCGGATCAGGTTCCGAAAGGCCGGGAGCGCCTCCGGAAAGCGGTAGACCTCCTGTTCCCTTGTGCCCAGCGTCGCATGGTTGCGCATCAGCGGCGTAAACAGGCCGAATGCGATCCAGCGCAGAAGCAGATCTGCCGTCGCGTCGTCCCCAAAGCCGCCGATGTCCGCGCCGGCATACAGGAATCCGCACATATTGAGCGACGGCATCATCTGAATTTCCATCAGCAGGTGGCTCCACCACGAACGGTTGTCCCCCGTCCAAACACCGCCGTAACGGTGCATTCCGATACAGGAGGAACGGGAAAACATCAAAATACGCTTTTCCGGTTCCAGCTTTTCAAAGGCTTCGCCCGCCGCGCGGGTCATGTGATACCCGTACAGGTTGTGAACCCTGTCGTGCCGCACCCGTTTGCCGTTGCACACATGATAAAAGGACGCATAGTCCTCCGGATTGTTGGACAGATCGTTGATCAGCCCCAGAAGATCATTGTATTTTTTTACGTCCAGATTCCGGCCCTCCAGCTTTTTGATCTCTGCAAAAGCTCTGTTCAGCCTGTCCTCCGAATAAAAGATTGCGGGTTCGTTCATATCGTTCCAGAATCCGTCAATCCCCTGGTCCAACAGACATTTGTATTTTCCGCCGAACCATTCGCGCGCTCTTGCGTCAAGAAAATCCGGAAAGTGCGCTTTTCCCGGCCAGACGGCCCCCACGAACGGTGTTCCGTCCTCTTTTTTGCAGAAATAACCGTTTTTAATGCCTTCTTCATAGACGTCATAGCCGTTTTCAATTTTCACGCCGGCATCGATAATCGGCACAAGGTGGATCTTCTGCTTTTTCATCTCCTGAACAAATCCCGGAAAATCGGGGAACGTCTCCCGATTGACTGTAAAATCCTTATAGCGTTCCATATAATCGATGTCAAGGTACACGCTGTCCAGCGGGATATGGTTTTCGCGGTGCCGCCGCACAACCTCCCGCACTTCATCCGCCGTATAGTAGCTCCACCGGCTCTGGCCGTACCCAAAGGCCCACTTCGGCGCGATATAGCTTCTGCCGATCAATCCCCGGAATTGACGGACGATGTCCTCCGGCCCGTCCCCTTCCACAAGATAGACGTCCATATCCGCCGGTTCCCGCGCGGATACGCGCAGCATATTTAAATCCGTGTAGCCAATATCAAATGTCAGCTCCCCCGGATAGTCAAAGAACACACCGAAAGAGTGTGCGTCGGCAATCAGCAGAAAATTATGCGCCGCATACAGGGAATGCTTTCCCTCAGTATGCGCGGGTTCATCCGTACAATTGCTGACATACAGCCATCCGCGCTTGTTGATGCCGCGCACCGTTTCCCCCAAGCCGTATACCGCTGTTTCCGCTTTGAGCGGGCAGGAAAAGGAACGGCCGTCTTTTTCCGTCTTGAAATACGGAAGCGTTCCCTCCGGCCGTACCTCGGGCTTTTGCAGAATTGTGTCCGTTTCAAACGGCTTTCCGTACCGATATAATTGGATCATTCTTTTCCTCCATGAATCGTTGTTTTTATTTCTTGTCATGACAACCGACGGTTTTATCGGCTTGAATGCCGAGATAGGATTGATGAGGCAGTCTCTGGAAAAAGGCCGGATGCGCAGCGCACCTCCGGCCTTTCAGGCAGCCCGATTTTCCGTTTATTTGATTGCCCCGTCTGTAACGCCTTTGACAATATATTTCTGACAGAACAGATAGAAGATTACAATCGGAACAATACAAAGCATCAGTCCCGCAGAGGCAAGATCCCAGCGCTTTGAAAACTGCCCGAAGAACAGGTAAGTCTTCAGCGGCAGGGTCTGCCAGCCCGGCTTGTTGATGATCAGCGAGGGCAGCAGAAAGTCGTTCCAAATCCACATAATGTTCAGGATCGTAACCGTGATCATGATCGTTTTCAGCATTGGGACCAGAATAATGAAGAAAAGCTGTACGGAGTTGCAGCCGTCAATGGTGGCCGCTTCTTCCAGCTCCTCCGGTATATTTTTAATAAAGCCATGGAACATAATAATGGACATGCTGGTGCCAAACCCGATATACATGATGACTAGGCCCACGCGGTTGATCATGTGCAGAGCGGAACCCATGCTCACCAGCGGCAGCATGACACACTGGAACGGAACCAGCATGGAAGCGGCAAACATGATAAAAATAGCAGAACTTATTTTTGTTTTGTAACGAACCAGGACCCATGCCGCCATTGCGGAAACCATCAGGATGAGCACGGTGGAAATCGCCGTAATCACCAGTGAATTCATAAAAGACAGCATGTAATTCAGCGACTCGAACGCTTTGGGGTAATTATCGGGAGTAAACGTTTTGGCATCCGGGAAGCCGAGAACATTTAAAAAAATCCCCTTTTGATTCTTAAAGGAGTTCAGAATCAAAATCAAAATTGGAAACAGGAACAGCGCTCCCAACACAATACCGACCAAAATGAAACTCATTTTCTGAATGGAGTTTTTACGTTGCATCCCGGTCTTTACAAAAACAGCTTCGGCGCTTTTCATTACATTTCAACCTCCCTTCGCTTTGTCAGCATGAGCTGCGTAATTCCCACAGCCGCCACCACAATCAAAAAAGTGATTGCTTTTGCCTGAGCTATGCCCAAGCTGTTTTCCGCAAAAGCAGAATTATAAATATTCAGCGCCAGCATTTCCGTGGAACGGTACGGCCCGCCGGCGGTAAGCGCCAGATTCTGATCGAACATCTTAAACGAGTTGGAAATCGTCATAAACAGTCCGATGGTAAACGCTGGCATCATCAGAGGAAGCGTGATATGGAACAGCATGCTTCCGCCTTTTGCCCCGTCAATGCGTGCCGCTTCCTTCACGGAATCCTGTATTTGCTGCAGCTGAGCGATATAGATAATCATCATATATCCGGAAAGCTGCCATACGGTTAAGATCAGCAGTCCCCCAAAGCCGGTCTGCGGCGTGGACAGCCATCCCTCCATGAATTTCCAGCCGGCCACTTTGCCGATCGCCGTAAAAATGGATGTAAAAATAAACTGCCAGGTAAAGCCGAGCAGCAGTCCGCCGATCAGGTTCGGCATAAAAAAGACGCCGCGCAGTGCCGTTGCGCCCGGGAATTTCTGCGTGACCAACAACGCCAGAGCAAAACCGACCACATTGACCAGAATCACCGCGCACAACGCAAACAGCGCGGTAAAACCGAATGCATGTAGAAAGCTCTGATCCCCAAAAATCGCGACAAAATTGCGTACGCCCACAAATTTTGCGGTTTCGGAAATTCCGTTCCAATCTGTGAATGCATACCAAAAGCCCATCAGGGTGGGAATAAGCACGATAAGCCCGAAAGCGGCAAGCGCAGGCGACAAGAAAAGCCAAAACCTTGTTTTGCTCTTTCGCATTGGTAATTCCTCCTATCAAGACATGAAAGCATTTCGTCCCCCTGTTCTCAATAATGGGAGCCGCCGAAGCTGCAGCGGCTCCCTTTCAGAAGGATCGTATGGATTTACAACCGGGTACAGCCGCTCTTCGTCAGGAAGCGCGCATGGCTTTCCACTGATCTTTGCAGTTCTTCACGACTTGATCCCAGGTTTCCTCACCGCTCAGATATTTCTGCACGTTGGCGCCGGCCACCTTCTGGGTCCATGTCACGGGAGCGCCGCTGTAGACCCATCCGGGCATGGTCTTTTTATCCTTTACCGCCTGCATCACGCGCTGATTGAGTGGATCGCTGGGCCGCAGATCGCCGTAATTATCAAACGCTACGGCAAATTTCGCGTCGTTGATGATGATTTTTTTGCCTTCGTCAGACTGATACATGAAATTCAGGAAGTCCTTTGCCACAGCCTTTTTATCCGCGTCGACATCCTTGTTCACCGCCCAGTATTCCGGCACGCCGACCGGCCAAAGGCCCTCTGAGTAGCCCGGAACGGGGAAGGGGAGCAAATCCAGCTTTTTCAGCACGCTTTCGTCCACATTGGTCACGGAAGGCGCAATCCAGTTGCCCTGTTCAATGGCTGCGACACGTTCAATGGCCAGACCGCCTTCCAGCGACGTGCTGTAATCAATGGAATTCAGCATTCCCTTATTGTTTGCATGGGCCGTGTAGCTCGCCTGAAAATCAATGATTTTCTTATACGCGTCCGCGGCTTTAAACGGCAGCTCGCTCGCTTTGAACGCGTCCGTCGCGGATTTGAAATCCTGAGCCAGAGTGGCGTTGATGTCATGGTCGCCGACGACCCACGCTTCTTTGGCCGGATACTCCATAACCGCTTCCAGCTGCGGATATTTGCTCTTCATTTCCCCGCTTGCGATTTTCCTTTTCAGCGTATCGAACCCTTTTTTCATTCCGTCGTATGTAAGCATCGAATCGTAGGAAACGCCGGCATCCTCAAAAATCTGCTTATTGATGACGAAGCCGTAGCCCTCCAGATCAAAAGGCATCCCTAAAATTTTGCTTCCGTCCTTAACGTCTGCAAGTGCATCCGCCGGCAAATGGGAAACCCACGGCTGATCGGAAAAATCCTCCAGCTTCGTATTCCAGTCCTTTACATCCTGAGGGCCGCCGATGTTGAAAATAGCCGGCGGGTCGGACTGCATTTTTGTTTTCAGCGCCGCGCCGTAATCGTCGCCGCCGCCCACGGTTTCCATGGTGATCTTGATATTGGAATGTTTCTGCTGATAGGCGTCGATTGCTTTTTGGAACGCGTCTTTTGCCTCGACCTTAAATTGGAATATGCTGATACTGATGTTTTTGTCGGTAGGAACGCTGCCCGACGCGGCACTCTGTCCGCCCGACTGAGTATTCGCCGCAGAAGAGCTTCCGCTTCCGGAACAACCAGCCATCACGGTCGTACACAGGGCGCCGGCCAGCACGGCCGCCAACAGTTTTTTGCACTTCATCTTACCAAAACTCCTTTTTCATATAATTTTCAATCAACAGCCTGTTTTTGCGAACACTCTCCTTTTGTTATAGCTTTTTCGCAAAAGTTACTTCATATTTCTGTTGATTTTATGCGTATATTATATATCACGTTTTTCGAGTTGGCAATACTTTTGTGCAAAAGTTTTTATTTTTTTATTTAAAAACGTAAAAAATAAGGCAATTTGCCTTTCCCCCGATTTTGCAGATAACCAAATTGTGTTTTGCGGATATGTAAGCTATAATAGTAACCAAACGGAGATTTTCCGAGCTGTACCGCGGAAAGCAAACCGCGATACAGCTCGGATTTCAAATCCATGAAACAAAGCCCATTGTCCGAAAGGAATCGCTGATATGATCACAATCAAACAAATGGCCGAAAAGATAGGCGTCAGCCCCACTACCGTTTCCAATGTAATACACGGGAACACACGGGAAGTATCCCCCGAAACCATTGAAAAAGTCAGGCGGGTCATTAAGGAATCGCACTATGTTCCCAATATTACGGCGCTCAATTTGGCGCGCAACCAGACGCATATCGTCGGCATAATTCTGTGTTTTGAAAGAGGAAACGGCGCGCAGGCCCTCGCGGACCCGTTCAACGGCGAACTGGTCGGCGCAATCGCGGCCGCTATCGAAGAACATCAATTTTACGTGATGGTGCACATTACCAACGAAGAAGAGGAGGCAATCCGCCTCGCGCTTTCCTGGAACGTGGACGGCCTGATCATTTGCAGCATGCACAATGAAGCCTGGTTCCATATTGAGGATGTTACACATAAGCCGGTGGTATTTATTGATTCCTACATTGGCAAGCACAAGCAGGACTATGCAAATATCGGTCTGGAGGACCGAAACGGCGGCCACCTGATGACAAACCACCTGATTGAGCGCGGTCACAGCAGAATCGCCTTTTCTTCAGACAACCTCGTGAGCGTGGATCGGGAACGTTTTCTGGGGTATCAAGCCGCGCTTTGTGAACACGGAATCACCTACAGCGACAGCTGGTACATTCCCTTTTCCTCTTCCGACCACGACAGGGCGCCGGCAGAAATTCTCCGCAGGCACAACGAATTCACCGCCGTTTTCTTTGCATCGGACTACTATGCCATGCTCGCCATGAACTATTTTAAGGACCACGGACTCCGTATTCCGGAGGATCTTTCGGTTGCCGGATTCGACGACAATATTCTGGGAAAAAACACCCGCCCCGCACTTACAACGATACATCAGAGCCCCGCCGAAAAGGGCCGCAGGTCCGTTTCCCTTCTGATGGATCTCATGAACGGAGCCCCTCCCAAACAGAAAAACATTCATCTTCCCATACAGCTTGTGGAACGCGACAGCGTAAAAACGATCTCGGAGTGAACCTCTGCCGGCGTTCGGGAACGTCCGGAATACTCCCCGAGAGGAATCGTAGTATAAACAAATAGAGCTTCCTAGCGCACTGGACTATATCCAGTTAAACGGACAGTGAAAAAAGGGACCTCCTGTTGTAGAATAGAAACTACGACAGGAGGTTATTTCATGCCCAGGAAATATACAAAAGTTGAAATTCTAAGTGGAGAGGTATTCCGGAGAAAAGCAGCAGGCGAAACCAACCGAGAAATAGCAGAAAATTATGGCCTATAGCAATTTAACTTATAAGCAGGAATAGCCATCGAGATGGAACCATCCAAGGATATCCTGAATGGAGATCGCATCAAAAGCGGCAGGCAAGGCTTTCAAAAGAACGTCAACCGAGCGAGCCCTCACTTTACGAAGAAATGCTTTGATTTTCGACCACATCTGTTCAATGGGATTTAGATCGGGACTGTATGAAGGAAGATACAGGACATGAGCGCCAACCTTTTCAATGGCTTCTTTGATTCCATTTACTTTATGGGAGCGCAAATTATCCATCACAACGATATCACCCGCACGAAGAGTCGGTACAAGGTGCTGTTCAATATATTCCTTAAA
>JAAYUL010000099.1 GCA_012517675.1 Clostridiales bacterium
CGCCTCAGATCGTCGCCGCGCTGCGGACCTTTAACCGCCTGCTTTGCGCGGACGTGATCATCCTTGGGCGCGGCGGCGGTTCGCTGGAGGACCTCTGGCCGTTCAACGAGGAATCGGTCGCGCGCGCCGTGGCGGATTCACGCATTCCGGTGATTTCCGCCGTGGGGCACGAAACCGATTTTACGATCTGCGATTTTGCGGCGGACCTCCGCGCGCCCACCCCTTCCGCGGCGGCGGAGCTTGCGGCGCCGGACAGCGGGGAGCTGCTTGCCGCTGTGATATTCAGTGAAGAACAGATGACCCGGAGCATGCTTGCCGGGCTGGAAAGCCGGAAAAAGCAGCTGGACCGCCTGGCCGCCAGCCCTTCCCTGAAGCGGCCGCAGGAATTGATCGAGCTGCAGCGGATTCGCGCCGACCATCTCGCTTCGCGGCTTTCCGCGCAGATGTCAAAGGCGCTTTCCGCCGCGCAGGCGCGGTTGTCCGCCGCGGGCGGGCGTCTGCACGCGCTCAGCCCGCTCGCAACGCTTTCGCGCGGCTATTCCATTGCGTACGACAGGAAACACCGGCCGGTCTCAAAAATCTCGCAGGCACAAATCGGCGACTTCATCACCATCCGTTTGCAGGACGGGTCGCTTGGCTGCACGGTCGGCAGCAGGGAGGAAAACAATGAATAAAAATATGTCGTTTGAAGCTGCTATGAAAAAACTGGAGGAAATTGTGGACAAACTTGAAAACGGCGGCGAATCGCTGGACAATTCGCTCAAGCTGTTTGAGGAAGGCTCCGCGCTCACCTCTTTCTGTTATGAAAAGCTCAAGAACGCGGAACAGAAGGTGCGGCAGATTTCCGAACTGGAGGATGCGGAGGAAAAGGCGGATGAATAACGCGGTACAGCAATCGTATCTTTCACAGATTGAGCTGAAGCTGAACGAGCTTCTGCCGGAGGAGCCGCTTTTGCAGGCCGGCCTGATTCAGGCGATGCGCTACAGCCTGCTCGCGGGCGGCAAGCGCATCCGCCCCGTTCTGGTGCTGGAATTTTGCAGGCTGTGCGGCGGCGAGCCGCAGACGGCTCTGCCGTTTGCCTGCGCGATCGAAATGGTTCACACCTATTCGCTGATTCACGACGACCTTCCCTGCATGGATAACGACGATATGCGCCGGGGCCGCCCGTCCAATCACAAGGTGTTCGGCGAGGACATGGCGCTGCTTGCGGGTGACGCTCTGCTCACCATGGCGTTTGAAACCATGCTTTCCCCCCGGGCGGTGGCGGCGGCGGGCGCACAGCGGGCGGCCGACGCCGCGGGAATTCTCGCTTTTGCGGCGGGCGCGCACGGCATGGTCGGAGGCCAGGTGATCGACCTGATGAGCGAAGGCAAAAAGATCTCGTTTGAAACCCTGAAAAAAATGGATGAGGGAAAGACAGGCGCGCTGATCGTTGCGGCGGCGAAAATGGGCGCCGTGCTCGGCGGCGCGGGGAGGGAGCAGCTTGCGGCGGCGGAAAATTACGCTGCATCCATCGGTCTGGCCTTTCAAATCATCGATGACATTCTGGATGTAACCGGCGATACGCAGACGCTCGGCAAGCCCGCGGGCAGCGACGCGGAAAACGGCAAAAGCACGTATGTGACGTTTATGGGCCTTGAGAAGGCGAAAAAAACAGCGGCTGCGCTTACGGACGCGGCTGTTTCTTCCCTGCGCTGCTTTGGGGAAGAGGCGCGGTATTTGACGGAGCTTGCCAACAATCTTTCCGTCCGGAACAAATAATTGCATCCATTGGCGCCGCGTTTCCGCGGATTTTTCGCCGGTCTGAAAGGAATTTGCGCATCCCATTGACAAATTTGACGGAATGTGTTAATGTAATTAAGCCGCATATTACGGGCTTAAGCGGGAAACCCGCCCGGTAGTAGCGAGATTAAAGAAAAGGCAGGACCTTTTATTCATGTTTGCAGTAATTGAAACAGGCGGCAAGCAGTACAAGGTGCAGAATGACGACGTCATTTATGTGGAAAAGCTTGCGACAGACGAAAACGCCGAAGTCAGCTTCAAGGTTGTTGCGGTTGATTCGGAAGACGGCCTTAAGGTCGGCGCACCGTATGTGGAAGGCGCTTCCGTGACAGGCAAAGTCCTGAAAAACGGGAAAGCCAAAAAAATCACGGTGTTTACCTATAAGTCGAAGAAAAACGAAAAGCGCAAAATGGGCCACAGGCAGCCCTACACGAAAGTGCAGATTACCGCGGTCAACGCCTGATTGCCATGATCAGGGCGGAGTTTTTCACTCAGGCTGACGGTGAGCTGGCGGGGTTCCGCATCAGCGGCCATAACGGAGAAGCGGGGGAAGACAGTGTCTGCGCGGCGGTTTCGTCCGCGGCGTATCTCACCGCCAACACGATTACCGACGTTATCCAGGCGGAGGCGGGCGTAACCGCGGAAGACGGCTTTATGCTGGTCCGTGTTGCGCCGAAGGATGTAAAGAACTGCCGCAGCATTTTGGCCGGGTTCAAGCTTCATTTGCTGGGGCTTGAAGAGCAGTATCCAGAAAATATTAAGGTGAGCTATACGGAGGTGTAACAAATGCTAAAGATAAATATTCAGCTGTTTGCCCATAAAAAAGGAATGGGTTCCACCAAGAACGGGCGTGATTCCGAGTCCAAACGCCTTGGCGTGAAGCGCGCCGACGGCCAGTTCGTACTGGCGGGCAACATCCTTGTCAAGCAGCGCGGCACTCATATCCATCCGGGTACGAATGTCGGCATCGGTTCCGACGACACGCTGTTTGCAACAGTAAACGGCAAGGTGAAATTCGAACGCCTGGGCCGCGACCGCAAGCAGGTCAGCGTTTACGCTTCGGAGCAGTAAGAACATTTCGGCGAATGAAATCCCGGGCGTGGTTTGCCCGGGATTTTTTGGCTTTTTGCGAAGCGGAATGGCATACTATCCTTGAACGGTTCCGGCTTTCCACGGGGGAGCCGGAGCGAATGACCGGGCTTTGCTCGGAAAAGCAAAGCCCGAGAAACGGCGGGGCAATCGATGTTTATTGACATTGCAAAAATTAAAGTCAAAGCGGGGGACGGCGGCGCGGGGGCCGTTGCGTTTCACCGTGAAAAATATGTGGCGTCCGGCGGGCCGGACGGCGGCGACGGCGGCCGCGGCGGGAATATTGTCTTTCAGGTGGACGACAACCTTTCCACGCTGGCCGATTTCCGTTACAAGCGGAAATACGTTGCGCAAAGGGGCGAAGACGGCCGGGGCAAGCGCTGTTCCGGAAAAAGCGCGCCGGACCTGACGATTCGGGTTCCGCGCGGCACGCTGGTAAAAGAGGCTTCCACCGGCCGGCTGATCGCCGACCTTTCCTCCGACGAACCGCAGGTCATTGCCAGGGGCGGCCGCGGCGGCTGGGGCAACTCGCATTTTGCGACCCCCACGCGCCAGACGCCCCGTTTTGCAAAGCCCGGCACGCCCGGCGAGGAGATGGAGCTTCAGCTCGAGCTCAAGCTTTTGGCGGACGTCGGTCTGGTCGGCTACCCGAACGTGGGCAAATCCACGCTGGTTTCCGTTGTGAGCGAGGCAAAGCCCACCATCGCCAACTACCACTTTACCACTATAACGCCCGTGCTGGGCGTGGTGCGCATGGCGGAAGGCCGGTCCTTTGTCATGGCGGACATCCCCGGGCTGATTGAAGGCGCGGGCGAAGGCGCCGGGCTCGGTCACCAGTTCCTGCGCCATGTGGAGCGCTGCCGCATGCTCGTCCATGTTGTGGATGTTTCCGGCAGCGAAGGGCGCGACCCGAAGGAGGATTTCCGGATCATCAACGAGGAGCTGAAGAAATTCAATCCGGAGCTTGCCGCCCGGCCCATGCTGGTGGCCGGGAACAAATGTGATCTTGCCTCGGAAGAGCAGATTGCGGAATTCCGGGCGTTTGTGGAACGGCAGGGCTATGAGTTTTTCCCGATCATGGCGGCGATCCGGTATCAGGTGGACCCGCTGCTGAACCGGATTGACGAAATGCTGAGCAAGCTGCCGCCGGTCCGCCGCTACGAGCCGGAAGCTTTGCCGCAGCTCCCGCCGGAGGAATACGGCCGCGGGGAGGTTTGCGTCACCAAGCGCGACGGCGTGTTTGTCGTGGAGGGCGCGTTGCTGCCGCAGCTGATTCAATCCATCAATTTCGACGATTACGAATCAC
>JAAYUL010000100.1 GCA_012517675.1 Clostridiales bacterium
CCGGGATATGTCCTTGTTAAAATGGTCCTTACGGACGAAACATGGTATATCGTAAGAAACATCCGCGGCGTTACGGGATTTGTGGGGCCCGGCTCAAAGCCTGTGCCTTTGAGCGAAAGAGAGGTTGAAAAGCTCTCCGGACTTGAAGGCGACGCCAAAAAGCTTGAAGTCGACTTTGCAGTCGGCGACAGCGTAAGGATATCCGGCGGCTCGCTTGACGGGTTTGTCGGAATTGTCCAGAACATCAACATTGATGCGCAGACGGTTGATGTCATAGTTTCAATGCTGGGCAGGGAAACTCCGGTTACAATAAACCTTATGCAGGTTTCAAAAACGGAGAATTTTTAAAGACAGCAAGGGGATTTCCCCTTTTGACTGACGCGCGGTTCTGCCGCGCGCGTGGGAGAGCCGAATTTTTAACGGTTCGCCATTTACCACATTTTATGGAGGTGCAAAAGTCATGGCACAAAAGGTAGTAGGTTATGTAAAGCTTCAAATTCCAGCCGGAAAGGCAACGCCGGCTCCGCCGGTAGGTCCTGCGCTGGGTCAGCACGGCGTAAACATCATGGCGTTCACAAAGGAATTCAACGAACGCACGAAGAACGACGTGGGATTGGTTATTCCTGTCGTGATCACGGTTTACGCGGACCGTTCGTTTACCTTTATCACCAAAACTCCCCCGGCCGCCGTTCTGATTAAAAAGGCATGCGGCATTGAGAGCGCTTCGGGCGAACCGAACAAGAAAAAGGTTGCGAAAATTACCCGCGAGCAGGTCAGAAAAATTGCTGAAACAAAAATGCCCGACCTGAACGCCGCCACCATCGAATCGGCCATGAGCATGGTTGCCGGTACGGCGCGCAGCATGGGAATTGAAGTCGTAGATTGATCACCCGGGTGGGAGGAACTTTCTTAAATCCGATTTTACCACTCAATAGGGAGGAATACCAATGAAACACGGTAAAAAATATATCGACGGCGCAAAGCTGGTCGATCGCGCAAAGCTTTATGATGTGAAGGACGCGCTTGACCTTTGTGTCAAGACCGGCACATCCAAGTTTGACGAAACCGTAGAGGTTCACGTCAAGCTGGGCGTTGACAGCCGTCACGCGGACCAGCAGGTCCGCGGCGCAATCGTTCTGCCGAACGGCACGGGCAAAAACGTCCGCGTTCTGGCGATCTGCAAGGGCGACGCGGCGAAGGAAGCGGAAGCTGCCGGAGCGGAGTTCGTCGGCGCGGAAGAAATGGTACAGAAGATCCAGAGCGAAAACTGGATGGATTTCGATATTCTGATCACCACCCCCGACATGATGGGTCTGGTCGGCCGTCTTGGTAAACTGCTCGGGCCCCGCGGCCTGATGCCGAACCCGAAGGCCGGCACCGTTACCCGCGACATCGGCAAAGCCGTGACCGAGGCGAAAGCCGGTAAGATCGAATATCGCCTGGACAAAACCAACATCATCCACTGCTCCATCGGAAAGATTTCCTTTGGCGGCGAAAAGCTGTTTGAAAACTTCGAGGCGCTGCTCGGCGCGATCGTAAAGGCAAAGCCCGCGGCTTCAAAGGGCCAGTATATCAAGAGCTGTGTGGTTGCCGCTACCATGGGTCCCGGCGTCCGCATCAACCCGAACAAGGTTGTCTGAGCGTAACCGGCCTTGACAGGCGGTCATGCCTGTGATAAAATAGTAAAGCTGTTCTTTATTCAAAGACAGCAGGCGCGTTTGCTTAATGGATTTCCCAGCCTGCCGAGGATAAGAGCTGAGTACACGTAAGTGGTGTATTTATGCCCTTCCCGCGGTCTGCGGGAAGGGCTTTTTTCATGGGATGCGCGCTGGATCTTAGTTTACGGAGGTGAATACATTTGCCAAGCGAGAAGATTTTAGAGCAGAAAAAGCAGCAGGTCACGGCTTTGTCCGAAAGCCTGAAATCCGCATGCGTGGGTGTCCTGGTGGATTACAAGGGCATTACCGTCGCGGATGACACCAAGCTGCGCAAGGCGCTCCGTGAATCCGGCGACGAATATATGGTTGTGAAAAACACCCTGCTTCGCCTTGCATTAAAGGATGCCGGAATCGATGGCCTTGATGAATATCTGGAGGGAACGACCGCCCTTGCGTTCAGCAGGGAGGATTATGTTTCCGGAGCGAAGATCCTTGCGAAATACGCCGAAGGCAGCAAAACTTTCAAACTGAAAGCGGGCTTTGTCGACGGCAAGGTGGTTGATGCCGAAGGCGTCAAGTCACTGGCGGAACTGCCTTCCAAGGAAGTTCTCATCGCAAAGGCGCTCGGTGGCTTGAACGCCCCGATCACCGGTTTTGTCACCGTGCTGAACGGCACCATGAAGGGCTTGGTCGTTGCTTTGAACGCAATTGCGGAAAAGCAGGCCGCCAATGCCTGATCCACTAAAAAATAAAAAAATTCGGAGGTAACTACAATGTCTGATAAAGTTGTAAAGTTGATTGAAGATGTCAAGTCTCTCACCGTTCTGGAGCTCTCTGAGCTCGTAAAGGCTCTCGAAGAGGAGTTCGGCGTTTCCGCCGCCGCTCCGGTCGCCGTTGCCGCTGCTCCGGCTGCTGCCGCTGCTCCCGCTGAAGAGAAGACCGAATTCGACGTGATCCTCAAGGCTGTCGGCCCCAACAAGATCCAGGTCATCAAGGCTGTCCGTGAAATCACCGGTCTTGGCCTGAAGGAAGCCAAGGAAGTTGTTGACGGCGCTCCGAAGGCCGTGAAGGAAGCCGTTTCCAAGGACGACGCGGAATCCATCAAGACAAAGCTCACCGAAGCCGGCGCGGAAGTCGAAGTAAAGTAATTTTTCTTCGTTTTCAGCTCCCGCTGTGTTTTGAACAGCTCCGTAAAATATGAAAGAGGCCCCCGGCCGCAGAATTCTGCGGCCGGGGGCCTTGCTGTGTTCCGGCGCCGTGGCTCAGAACTGATGGTACATTTCCTTTTTCGCACCGCAGACCGGGCAATGCTCCGGGGCTTCGTCCAGTACGGTGTGACCGCAGACCGGGCAGACATAAATCGCCTTGAGTTCAATATCTTTGCCCGCGTTCACCGCGTCCAGCGCTTTTTGAAAGAGCGCCGCGTGCATTTTTTCCGCTTCCAGCGCAAAATGGAAGGAGCGCTTGGCTTCCGGCTCCTTCTGGAATTCGGCGGTGTTCAGATAGACGGGGTACATCTGCTCCACTTCGTGCAGTTCCCCGTTGATGGCGCCCTGCAGATTGGCCGCGGTATGGTTGGGGCCGAAAACTCCGCCCGCCGTCACCGTGGCGTCGGCGGTATCTCCGCCGATTGCGCGGAAATGATTGGTGGCATGCACCTGTTCGGCATACGCGACGGCGCGGAACAGTCTGGCGACGTTCGGAAAGCCTTCTTTTTCCGCCGTGTCGCCCCAGATCAGATACCGCATGTGGGCCATGCTTTCCCCGCCGTATGCGGAATGAAGAAAATCAGATGTCATTGCGTTTTTTACACCCATTTTAAAAACCTCCAGTCAACAATTGAAAATCACCGTTCTTTTTAGTATGCCCGGAAGAGGCCCCGCGCAGCGGAACCTCTTCCTTTTTTTCTTAGAAATCTTTTTTCCAAAGGCCGTGCAGGTTGCAGTAGGCATACACGGTTCCGGATTCCACCTCGTCGAACTCCGCCTTCGGCTGTTCGCCCGGCTTCAGGAATTTAAATTCCAGCCTTTCTCCCGACGCAAGCGCGATCCACTCGATGTGATGCTCCGGCGTCATGGGGTGAAGGACGGAACCGACCGCAGCCTTGACTTTGCCGCCTTCCCGGGTCACGACCGGAACATGCTTTTCCGTTGCCGCGTCGGTTGAGTTGGCCTCCAGCTTTGTCATGGCCTTGCCGCAGCAGGAAAGCACGCCGCCTCCCTTTTTGATCAGTGCGACGATATTCCCGCACAGTTCACAGCGATAAAATTCAAAAACAGACATGATTCAATACTTCCTTTCTTCCCGATCTTATTCAAAAACCACAATCGCTTCGGCGCGTTTGACGCGGGGGAGCACGGTTTCAAGAACCCGAATGCTGTGGTTGAGGTCTTTCTGCTCCAGGTAGGCGGCCGCCATATCCTGCCCGATGACAAGGTCGACATTCTTTTCGTCGGAAGCCACCAGCACGGCCGTTTCTTTTTCCAGCACCGGGGCTTTGAAGATATGGCCGCCGAGCAGCTTGCCGATCCGGTCGATTTCAAGCAGTCCCGTGCCGGGCTGGATCCGTTGCAGCTGCATGTATAAATTGGGGCTGACGGCGAGCGCATAAGTGCCGTATATGTTTTTTTCAGTCAGCAGCTCGACGGCGGCGGCAATGTCGGCATAGGCGTTTTCACCGGCGCTCCAATCCTTTTTCTTGATCTTATTTGCGCCGGGCGCGTTCACCAGGCCGGGGAAGCCGAGCTTCGCGTTTCCAAAGTAGATCAGGCGGTCTTCTTTGAGGGCGCATTGTGCCGCCGCATCCGCCGCTTTGGAAAGATTCACGGGAAAACCGGCCGCCGCGGCGCTTTCCAGGTCTTTTGAGAGAAGGGTAAAATCGTGGTACAGCGTCGGAATTTCGACGTATTTTCTTCCTTTGGTCGTGATGAGGCCGTCTTCCTCCACTTCACCCACGGTGTCGGCGTCGTCCAGCGCAATGCTGGTCACGCCGATGCCCAGAGGGCCGAAAACATGCAAAAATTTTCTTCCGGTCAGGACACGCCGCGCCGATTTCACCACGGCATCATCCACCTGTTCCCAGAGCTCGGCGCTCAGGGAAGAAGTTTCCCGGGATAAGTAGCTCATTGCTGATTCCTCCTTTTGTCATTCATTCACAAGGCTGCCCACCGTCGGGGCCGACGGCGCGGAAGACGGTTGGTCCGCCGAAACAGACGGCTTCGCAGCTCCGAGCAGCTCTTCCACTTCCGCCTCGCCGGACGCAAAGGACACGGCCTCCTGCGGGTCGAGGATTTTAAGCAGAGTCATCAATTCTCCGACATGAGCTTTCTCCTCATCGCGGATATCGGCAATCACCTTTTTGGCGTACTCATTATCCGTGGCCTGAACATGAGCGTCATAAACATAGATAGCCTCCAGTTCACCCGCAATGTTCAGACGTACTGCCTGTATCAGTTCTTCTTTGGTCATTTTTCGTTCCACGTTTCCCTGAAAGGGATTTGCAAAAGCCGGCATGCGTTTCATCCTCCATTCTGATTTATTTCGGGTTGATGTGATTGTAATTTTACATATATTCTAAACCCTTGTCATTATTATAGAACCGATTCATTTAAAATGCAATACATTTTAAAAATAATTTTTATTATTATTTTTAGCACAAGTTCGCTTGCTTTAATCGCCCTGCCGTTTCACCATGCGCGCGGGAGAGCCGTACGATAAACGAAGAGCATCCCCTTTCCGGCATTCAGACGGCGGTTTTGCCGTCCGATAGCAGGAGAAAGGGGATGCTCCATGGCAAGCAGTTGGGTCCCTGCAAAATGGGGGAGCGGGTGCCGTCCGGCATTCGCTTCGCGGGATCGAGGAAAGAATACGGTTCCTCCGTTGGGAGAAAGATGGAAAAAGACATGCTCCGTATCGTATTTCAGGGGAAACGGCGCCATTCCTGTTTGGCCTGGCCTGCCATTTCAGCCGGTTGTGATCGCTGTGCCCGGCCGCCTATTTTAAATTGTAAAACGACGACAGTCCCTTGTAGAGGGACGTGCTGCCAAGCTCGCACTCAATCTGAAGGAGGCGGTTGTATTTGGCGACGCGCTCGCTTCTGGACGGCGCGCCCGTTTTAATCTGCCCGGCGTTCACGGCCACCACAAGGTCGGCAATGGTGGTGTCCTCCGTTTCGCCCGAACGGTGGGAAACCACGGCGGTGTAGCCGGCCCGCTGCGCCGTGTAAATGGCGTCGAGCGTTTCGGTCAGCGTGCCGATCTGGTTGAGCTTGATCAGGATGGAATTGGCAACGCCGAGGCCGATCCCCTTTTTCAGCCGTTTTGTGTTCGTGACGAACAGATCGTCGCCGACCAGCTGAACCTTTTGGCCGAGCGCTTCGGTGAGTTTTTTCCATCCGTCCCAGTCCTCCTCGGCAAGACCGTCCTCCAGTGAAATGACCGGATAGTTTGAAATCAGCTTGTCCCAGAAACCGATCAGTTCATCGGCGGACATCCTTTTCTGCTTTTTGGTCAGCAGATAGCTGCCGTCCTTTTGATACCATTCGCTGGACGCCGGGTCCATGGCGATCCGGAACTGTTCGCCCGGCCGGTACCCGGCCTTTTCAATGCCCTCAAGGATCGCTTTCAGCGCCTCTTCATCGTCGTTCAGGTTGGGGGCGAACCCGCCCTCGTCGCCGACGGCCGTGGAAAGGCCGCGGTCCGAAAGCACTTTTTTCAGGCTGTGGAACACCTCCGCGCACCACCGCAGCCCTTCGGCAAACGACGGCGCGCCCACCGGCATGATCATGAATTCCTGAATGTCCACGTTGTTGGAGGCGTGGGCTCCGCCGTTGAGAATATTCATCATCGGCACGGGCAGCGTGCGCGCCTCGCAGCCCCCGATGTAGCGGTACAGCGGAATGCCGAGCGAAGCGGCGGCCGCTTTCGCGGCGGCAAGGGAAACGGAGAGGATGGCGTTCGCGCCGAGCTTCGATTTGTTTTCCGTACCGTCAAGCGCAAGCATGGTTTGGTCGAGCTCGCTTTGCCGGCGGGCGTCCATGCCCTTCAGTGCGTTAAAAATCGCGGTGTTTACGTTTTCGACCGCTTTCAGAACACCTTTGCCCTGGTACCGCGATTTGTCGCCGTCACGCAGCTCAACGGCTTCAAATTCTCCGGTCGACGCGCCGGACGGTACGGCCGCCGCTCCTGTTGTTCCGTCTGCAAGTGTCACTTCCGCCCGGACGGTGGGGTTCCCTCTGGAATCGAGAATCTCCATGGCCTCAATGTTTTCAATTACGGAATTGTTTTTCATCGGTAAATCCTCCTTATACCAGTTTTATATTTTCATAGAATTCCTATGAATCGGCACGGTTTTGAAGACGCTGATTTTTTCCCTGTTCGGCGGGGTACTTGCTCTTGCAGTCCGCTGCTGTGCCTTTCCCGCACGGGGTTCGGCAAAATAATTCTGATACATCAAATAAATTTTGCTGCAAAGAAACCCCGCTTTTGGCGGGGAAATCGAAGAAGTTTGAAAGAACCCGGGGAAAAAACAGGCCCTTATTTTCAGTTTACTCTGTTTCTTGCGCATGTCAATGTTTTTGTGTTAGAATATTACAATACCCCAATGGATAACAGCTCGCAGAAACCATAGAACGATCAATTTTGGACAGGTGATACATTTGAAATTATTTTCCGGCAAACATCAGCCAAATCCCGAAGCACTCCGTTTTTTCAGGTACATCGGGCCGGGTCTCCTGGTCACGGTCGGTTTTATTGACCCGGGCAACTGGGCGTCCAATATCGCGGCCGGTTCGCAGTACGGCTATGTCCTTTTGTGGATGGTCACCTTGTCCACCGTTATGCTGATTGTTCTTCAGCATAACGCGGCGCATCTGGGGATCGTTACGGGAAAATGCCTTTCCGAAGCCGCTACGGAACACCTGCGCCCCTGGGTGAAAAATATCATTTTACTCACGGCTGTGGGGGCGGCCGTTTCCACGGCTCTGGCGGAAATTCTCGGCGCGGCGGTGGCGCTCAACAGGCTGTTCCGCCTGCCGGTGAAAATCGGTTCGCTGTTTGTGCTGGCGGCGGTCCTGCTTCTTCAGTTCACAAATTCCTATCAAAAAATTGAAAAAATCATTATCGGGTTTGTTTCGCTGATCGGCCTTTCCTTCTTTTTTGAAATCTGCATGGTCCAAAATGATTGGGGCGCCGCAGCCTCCGGCTGGGTCACGCCCGCGTTTCCGAAAGGTTCCATGCCGGTCATTATGAGCGTACTCGGCGCCGTGGTCATGCCGCACAACCTGTTTTTGCATTCCGAGGTGATTCAGAGCAGGCAGTGGAATCTGCAGGACGAACGGGTGATCCGCAAGCAGCTCAAATATGAATTCGGCGACACGCTGCTTTCCATGATGATCGGCTGGGCAATCAACAGCGCGATGATCCTGATGGCGGCGGCCACCTTTTTTGCGAATCAGACGGCGGTGACGGACTTATCGCAGGCGGAGGCCATGCTGAAACCGCTGCTCGGGAACGCGGCGGGCGTTGTTTTTGCCGTTGCGCTGCTGTTTGCCGGACTGTCTTCCAGCATTACGGCGGGCATGGCGGGCGGCAGCATTTTCGCCGGGATTTTTGCGGAGCCCTACGATATCTCCGACAGCCACACCAAAGCGGGAGTCCTGATCACGATGGTTCCGGCCACGCTGATCATTTTTCTGATTTCCTCTCCGTTCGACGGGCTCCTCTATTCCCAGATGCTGTTGAGCGTGCAGCTTCCGATCACGGTGTTTGCTTTGATTTCCCTTACCTCGTCGCAAAAGGTAATGGGGAAATATGCCAATTCCAAGCTGGATAAAATCCTGCTGTGGAGCATCGGGCTGATCGTAACGCTTTTGAACATCGCGCTGTTGGTTTCTTCGCTGTAGCAATCCGGGCGCCGAACGGTCCGTTATTCGGCAGGCTCGGCTTCTCCCGTGGAGATCAGACCGATCATTTTTTCCTCGTTGGTTTTCATGCCTGCCATCAGAAGGATATCGCCCTGTTTCAAAACGGTTGCGCCGGTCGGCAGCAGCTCGTTTCCGTCCCTTACGATCATGAAGATCCGGCAGCCGGAGGGAAACTTCACTTTCTTGAGCGGCTTGTCAAAAAGAGCCGCGTTGGTCAAAACCGTTTCCCTGATGCAGATTTTATCGACCGCGGGCTGCCTTTTGCGGACCAGACCCTCGTCGCTGAAGGTTTTGTCAAACAGGACCGGGAAGAGCAGGCAGGAGATGATGGTTGCGAAAACGGCGAGCGAATAGTTCACTTCGCTGATGATGTTCAAAGCCCGCGCGATCTGCAGGCCGACAATCATCAGGCTCAGCTGCGCCGACAGAAGAAAAGACGAGGGCAGCGCTTTTTTGATTCCGAACAAATAAGACAGCAGCAGCGACGGGACCAGCTTGACAAGGAAGAAAATCAGCAGGATCATGGGGAGCATGAGAAGGGCGACCGGGCTCTGAAATACCTCTTTGATATTGATATTCACACCGATTTCAATGAAGAAGATCGGGACTAAAAAACCGTAGCCGATAATATCCACTTTGTTTTTCAGGTCTTCCCGGCCCATTCCCGAAATTACGGAAAAAATAACCCCGGCGATAAAGGAGCCGAAAACAATTTCCGTGCCCACGGCCTGCGAGACGGCAACGAGGATCAGAATCACGGCGAAGGACGCCCGGACCTCCATGTGCAGCCCGCTGAAGCTTTCAGCCGAAAACTGATACTTTTTTGTAATTCGTCTGGCCATGGAGTAAAGCAGCACGGCCGCCGCAATCACGATCATAAACAGAAAGCTTTTGTAGCTGATGCCGTCGCTGATGCTGGATGAGACGAACGTGATCGCAATCAGGCACGAGAATTCGCCCATCAGCGAAAAAATCAGAAGGGTCTGCCCAAAGCTGGTGTCCGAAAGGTTCCGCTCCTTGAAAAAGGGAACGAGCAGGCCGGGCGCGGTGGCGGAAAGAAGAAAGGCGAAGAACAGCACGTTTTGAATCAGTCCGAAGTGAAAAAGGATCAGTGAAATGCCGTAAGAAATCACAAGGGAGCTCAGAAACATGAAAACGCAGATCAAAAGGTTCTTTTTATTGTCCTTCGATTGGAACTGGCTGAAATCAATTTCCAGTCCGCTTAGGTACATTAAATATGCAAGCCCGAGATTGGATAAAAAAATCACCCAGCTGTCCTCGTGCACCACATTCAAAAAGCTTTTACCGACGATCAGGCCGACGATAATCTCTCCCACAACGTAGGGGATTTTTATTTTCTTAATAGAATTGATGATGACAGGAGTGACGAATGCAAGCAGCGAAATGATCAGAATGGATTGATAGCTGATGGTTTCAGGCATTTAAACCCCTTCTATCCGATTTTGATTCCATTAATAATAACATAAACGAACTTATAAGTACAGAGAAAATCGATCGAGCTTTCTTTTTTTGTGCCGGCCGAGTTTCAGGACGGGGAATCTGCTGCTGGGGAATATCGGATTACGGGCTGCTTTGCAGCGCGCCGGGAAGTGTCTGTACAATAAAATCGCGCAGGCGGTTTAAATTTCCTGAAATATAGACGACGAAACAGCCGCCGTCCACGTCGAGCTCGCTGATTTGAAGCCCGCCGGCCTCCCCGAACAGCTCCGAGCCCGGAGCCGCCGAATCCACGCTCACCACGTTTCCTTCCGCCGCAACGCTTTCCGGCAGGCTGCCCTGCAAAAAACGAAGCCCCATGGAGGGTTCCACCGGAAGTCGGCCCAGATGCAGGGAGTGGACAACGGCGTAGATCTGCTGGCTGGAAGCGTCGCAGCCCACGGTCACGTTCGCCGTAACGCCCACATGGATTCCCTTGTAGCTCGCCGGAATATAGACCTCGACGGTATTGTCGGAGAGAATGGAAAGCCGCGGCGCGCCGGAATGCAGCTGCTCCGCGAGCAGGCCGTTGACCTCGCCGGCGGTGATACGGGCGGGCTGCCCGCTGACGGCGGCAACGCCGAGCTTCGCCAGCGCGTTTCCCGCATCCGCTTCGGCGGCGCTTTGCCCCTGGCCGGGGTCGCTGAGCGCCAGCATCGCCGCGATTCCAAGCGGCACGAAAATTGCCGCGAGAACGGAAAGAATAAGAATCAAAGGCTTTTTTACGCCGCCTTTTTTTACCGTCGGCTGCTGCATACGATGCCTCCCGTCAAAATGGGCCGTCTTTGCGGCGGCCCCCTTTTATTTCAGCTCCACAATGGTAACGCCCGATTCACCTTCCCCAAATACGCCGAGCCGGAAGCTCCTCACGCTGGGGTGGTGCTTCAAATGCTGCTGCACCGCCGCGCGCAGCGCTCCGGTGCCTTTTCCGTGGATGATGGTCAGCTCTTCAATTCCGGTCAGAAGCGCCGAGTCGATAAAGCGGTCCACGTTCATCAGGGCTTCCTCTACGGTCTGGCCGCGCAGGTCGAGCTCCATCTGCGCCCTTGCCGGACCGCCGCTTTTCACGCTGCGCGTTACGGTGCGGCGCGGATTCTGCTTTTGCTTCCGCTTGCCTTCGCCGACCAGCCGCAGGTTGGAAAGCGGCACGCGTGTTTGAATGATCCCGGCCTGGACCAGAGCGGTTTTGGAGTTCCCCTCCGGCAGCTGCAGCACGGTCGCCTGTTTGTCGATGTCGAAAATCAACACGGTATCCCCCACCCTGAGCGGGCGGGGCAGGGTGTATTCGCCGTCCTTTTTCTCGTGTACGGGGTCCGCGGTGTCCTCAAGCGCGCGCAGTCCGGATTTCAGCTTCGCCTTTTGTTCCGCGGTCATCGATTTGTTCTGCTGCTTTTTGAGCTCCTCCATTTCGTTGAGCAGGGCGTCGATCTGCCCGCGGGTGCGCGCGACCAGGTCCGATGCCTGGCGGCGGGCTTTCTCCATCTCCTGTTCGGTTTTCTGTTCGATTCCGTCCAAAAGCTCCTGCGCCTGTTTCCGGGCGTGTTCGGCCTGCTGTTTTGCCTGCTCCGCCGCGTCGCGTTCGGATTCCAGCTGCTGGCGGCTTGTTTCCAGGCTCTGCACCACGTCTTCAAAGCGGGTGTTCTCGCTTGAAACAAGCTGTTTCGCGCGGTCGACGATCTCCTGCTCCATGCCGAGCCGCAGGGAAATGGCGAACGCGTTGGACCGCCCCGGAACGCCGATCAGCAGCCGGTAGGTGGGGCGCAGGGTCGCGACGTCGAACTCGCAGCTGGCGTTTTCCACGCCCGGTGTCTGCAGCGCGTAAACCTTCATTTCCGCGTAATGGGTGGTCGCCGCGAGGCGGGCGCCCTTTCGCCGCAGAAATTCGAGGATCGCCATGGCGAGCGCCGCACCCTCCACGGGGTCGGTGCCGGCGCCGAGCTCATCCAGAAGAATCAGGCTCTGCGCGTCCGCCTGGGCGATGATTTGAATGATGTTGGTCATATGCGCGGAAAAGGTGGAAAGGGACTGCTCGATGCTCTGTTCGTCGCCGATGTCCGCCAAAACCTGGCGGAACACGGAAACCTCGCTGTTGTCGCTCACCGGCAGCAGCAGGCCGCACATGGCCATCAGCGTAAAAAGGCCGAGCGTTTTCAGCGCGACGGTCTTGCCGCCGGTGTTCGGCCCGGTGATGACCAGCGTGTCGAAGCTCCCACCCAATTCTATGTCCGTCGGGACAACATTATCCGCCGGAATCAGCGGATGGCGCGCTTTTTTTAATACGACCCGGCCCTTGTCGTTCAGCAGGGGGCGGGTTGCCTTCATTTGATAGCCGAGGCTTGCCTTTGCAAAAATCAGGTTCAGCTCCACGGCGGCCTGATATCCGCTGATGATCCCGCTTGCAAAGTTCCCGGTTTCCGCCGAAAGCTCCGCAAGGATGCGTTCCATCTCGGCCTGCTCCTGGGCAAGCAGGACGCGCACCTGGTTGTTTGCCTCCACCACGCTCATGGGCTCCACAAAAACGGTCGCGCCGCTGGAGGAGGTGTCGTGCACCAGGCCGGGAATTTCCCCGCGGCATTCCGCCTTGACCGGCACGACAAACCGGCCGCCGCGCATGGTGACGATCGGGTCCTGAAGGTATTTCTGGTAGGTCTGGGAGTGGATCATTTTGTCCAGCTGTTCCCGCGCGCGGGAGGAAGCCGAGCGGATTTTGCGCCGGATGGACGCAAGCTCGGGGGAGGCGGTGTCCGCCATTTCCTCCTCGGACAGAATCGCGCTGAAAATGCGCTCCTCCAGATATTTGTTCGGCATCAGGGAATCAAAGCGCCAGTCGAGGCAGCTTTTGACCCCTTCGCTTTTGGAACGCCAGTCCACAATGCCGCGCAGCGCGCGCAGCACGCCCGCGACGCGGAGCAGCTCCGCCATGTTGAGCGTACCGCCCGCCTCGGCGCGGCGCAGGGAATTCGTAATGTTTTTCAGCCCGCCGAAGGACGGCGCGCCGAAGCGCGCCATCAGCGTGTGGGCCTCGTCGGTCTCCGTCAGCAGGTGCTCCGCCTCGGCGAGGGAAACGCAGGGGACCAGCCCGAGCGCGAGCTCCGCCGCGTCGTCGCACGCGGTTTCCTGTGCGAGCAGTTTTAATATTTTATGGAGTTCAAGGGCGCGGAAATGGCGCTGATCCTCTTCCATCCTCATAAATGAACATCCTTTCTGTGCCGGGTAAATTCCGATTCTTTCCCGGCCCATTCCGGGCCGGAGGATAATGTGACCGCGACGATTTCCGGCGGGTTCAGGATCCGCGCGCCGAAAAAGCCGCTTCCGAGGCCGCGGCTGACGATCATCCTGCATCCGTCCCGTTCGTAAACTCCGGCGCTGTATTTCGGGAAAAAGCGCCGGTCCGGCGAAAGCAGGCCGCCCGCGAACGGAAGGCGGATCATGCCGCCGTGCACATGGCCGGAAAACGCGAGGTCGGCGCCCCAGCGGGCGTATACCTCAAAGCTGAGCGGGGTGTGGGCCAGCAAAATGCGATAGCCGCCGGAATCCGGTTTTCCGAGGCTGCGGTCCATCTCCTCCATGGTGAATTTGCAGTGCCGCGTCACATGCTTTGCTTCCGGATAGCAGGCGAGCGGAACGCAGAGGCCGCTCAGCAGGATCTGCCCGCCGTTTTTCCGCAATCGCACGGTTTGATTGTTGACGACGGAGACGCCGCAGGAGGAAAGCCGCCCGTAAAATGCGTTCAGGCGGGCGGGAGGCATATCCAGTTCATGGTTCCCGGCGATGTAATAGCACGGAAAGCGGCGGCCGAGTTCCTGCGCGACCTCAAAAAAGGGGGTATGGTCCCGGTCGGTGCGGCTCACCATGTCGCCGGTCATGAAAATATAGTCGGGGTTTTCCGCTGTGACCTTTCGCAGCAGGCGCGCGTTGTGTCTGCCGAAGCGCGTGCCGTGCAGGTCGGAAAGCTGCAAAATCCGCGCGCCGTCAAACGCCCTCGGTATTTTCGGGGAGGATACCCGGAATCTGGAAACGACCAGCAGGTGGTTTTCCGGGAACAGGGCTTTCCCCAGGGACGCGGTTTGAATCAGCGCGAGGCGCAAAAGTGAAACGGTGTCTTTTTCCATAGCGGTGGTTTCTCCAGGCGGTTCGTGATTTTTTGGGTTAACGAAAATAACAGCGGATGGCCCCGCCCCGCGCCCGGATTACGAACGCGGGGCTTTTTCCGGGCCCCCGCTTTGGGGCTGTGTCATCTGGTGGTAAAAATCGAGGGTGTTGAAGCCGCGCTGCAGCGTGGCGAACACGTACTGCTCCGCGGCGTCGGAAAGCTCCTTTAACCCGCGGGGGGAAAGGGAGAACGAAAACAGCTTTTCAAAATCCGCGTAAACGGTGTGCCGCAGCCCTGTCATGGCGCCGCGGCTCAGCGGGAGCGCCGGTTCCGCGGTCGGCCGCAGGCAGCTTTTGCAGGTGACGATCCCGCTGCGCGGCAGAAAATACATCACGTCCGCCTCATAGCAGCCGCATTCGGAGCAGCAAACCAGATTCGGCATGTATCCCGCCAGCGACAGCATCCGCATTTCCACCACGGCTTTCAGCAGCAGCCCGGGGCGCGTGCCGCCGCACAGAAAATGCAGCGCGTTGAGCATCAGACGCAAAAAATCCCCGGCCTCCGCTTCCTGTGGAGCCAGCGCGCCGGCCAGCTCGCAAAAATACTGGGCAAGGGACAGCCGCTCCATGTCGCGCCGAAGTTCAAAAAACACCTCGATGGGCTGGGCGTCGTCTATTATGTATTTTTCCCGCCCCTTGAAAATGACGAAGCGGGAATAACCGAACAGCTGAGTCGCGGAAAGCTTGCTGCTGCGCACGTTTTTTGCCTTCTGCGCGAATGCGCGCACCACGCCTTCCTTTCGGGTCAAAACAGTCACCAGGCGGTCGCTTTCACCCACGCTCCTCTCCATAATTACCAGGCCTTCGGTCTCTATCCGCATCGGGAGCCTCCCGTCCCTGCAGCGCTTCGCTGCTGTGTTTACACTGGCTGTAAATCAGGTAATCCATCACGTTCCCCGTATGTTCAAAACAGTTCCAGGCAGATTTTTCATCCATTTCATCCACTCCCTTTTTGATTGGCTCATTACAGTATTCACGGCAAAGAGAGTTATATGAGCGGCAAATAAATGAATTAAACCCAAAATGTGACAGAATATTTGATGAAAATATGCTTAGGGGTTGAAGTCTTTGCTGTCAAATCCAAAGCTGTGAAGCAGGGCGGAGCGGTTGCGCCAGTCCTCTTTCACCTTCACCCAAAGCTGCAAATTGATTTTGCAGTCAAAAAAGCGCTCCATGTCCGCGCGGGCCAGCGAGCCCACTTTTTTCAGCATGGCGCCGTTTTTTCCGATCACGATCCCCTTGTGGGATTCTTTTTCACAGTAAATGGTGGCGTCCACGTCGGTGATCCCGCTCCGGTCGCCGCGCTCGCGCATGCGCTCCACCACCACGGCGATCCCGTGGGGAACCTCCTTGCTGCACAGGCGCAGAATCTTTTCGCGCACGATTTCGCCGGCCAGAACGCGCTCCGGCTGGTCGGTCAGCGTGTCTTCCTCAAAGAAATGCCCGCCCGGCATGGCGAGCTTTTCCAGTTCCCCGACAAGCTCCTTCACGCCGCTGCCGTCCGAAGCGGAAACGGGCACGACCGCCGCAAAGTCAAACAGGGCGGACAGCTCCTGAATCTGCGGGATCAGGGCGCTTTTTTCCGGAAGCAGGTCGATTTTATTGATGGCGAGCACCGCGGGAATTTTCAGCGATTGAAATTTTTTAATCAGCTCCAGGTCCGCGGGGGCGACCTTTTTTCCGGCCTCCGTTACCAGAAGGCAGGCGTCCACCCCGGCGACGGATTCCGTGACGGATTTCACCATGTAGTCCCCAAGGCGGTTATGCGGTTTCAGCAGGCCCGGCGTGTCGATAAACACCAGCTGAACCTCCCCGCGCGTCAGCACGCCCATAATGCGGGTGCGCGTGGTCTGCGGCTTGTTCGACACAATGGCGACCTTCTGGCCCAGCATTGCGTTGAGCAGGGAGGATTTGCCGACGTTCGGCCGGCCCACAATGGCGATAAACGCCGATTTTTGATTTTCCTGTTCCAATTCCAAAATGTTCCTGTCCGGCGGGGAAGCGTGTTCCCGGCTTACCGGTCCCTTCTTTTTCTGATAATGAAATCCCGGATTCCGAGCGGCCCCATGGCGACAAACACCGCGCTCAGCGCCGCCGTCACAATCAGCAGCGCAAGCATGGCCGGGTTCCGGGCAAAAAACTGAAAAATTCCACCCCATGCGGCGGGCCGCCAGAACAGGCAGACGCCTGCCGCGGCGGCAAACAGCGCGCAGATCAGCACGCCGCCCGCGGCCATGTCCTTGATAATTCGCACCACGGGGTGAAAGCTTGCGGCGGCCATGTCGGAAAGCTCTTCCGCCACGGTGTTGAACATTTCCGCCGCCATTACGCCGGCGACGGTGAGGAAAAGCACCCCGTATTCCGCCCGCGACAGGCCGAAAAAGGCCGAAAAAACAAGAACATACAGCGCCGCAACCGTATGGAACCGCATGTTTCTTTCGTTATTGATGCAGTAGACGATCCCGCGGAAAGCATACCGAAAGCTTTTAAAAAACCGCACGCTTTATTCCTCGTCCTCGTCCAGGACATAGCTGCTTGTGCTGGGAAGGCCAAGCTGCGTCATGACCTGCTCTTCCTTTTCGCGCATATGCACGCGCTCAATCCCTCCGCTCTCATGGTCGTAGCCCAGCAGATGGAGCATGGAATGCGCCGTCAGATAGCCGACCTCGCGTTCCAGGCTGTGGCCGTAGCGCTCCGCCTGTTCCACCGCTTTCTCCATGGAGATCACGATGTCGCCCAGAATTTTGGCGCCGGTGGAGTGGTTTTCGTCGTACACGCCGTTTTCCCCCATGGGGAAAGAGAGTACGTCGGTGGGCATATCTTTATTGCGGTATTGCTTATTCAGCTCGTGAATCTGTTCGTTGTTGACGAATGTCACGCTGATTTCCGCCGGATCATTAAATTTTTCCATCCGCAGCACCGCGTTGCAGCAGCGGCGGACCAGCATCCTCAGCCCCGTGGGGATTTTCACTTCTTTTTGTTTGTTGTCGATAATTACTCTTACTTTTTCCATAATGATTAATGCCCGACCTCCTCGTTTTTTTCATAGGCTTTTATTATATCCTGCACCAGCTTGTGGCGCACAACGTCTTTCTCGCTGAACTTTACCTGTGCAATATCGTCGATGCCGCGCAGAATCCGAAGAACGTCCTTCAGGCCGGAACGGCGGCCGTCGGGAAGGTCGATCTGCGTAATGTCGCCGGTAATGACCATCTTTGAATTGAACCCAAGGCGGGTCAGAAACATTTTCATCTGCTCCGGCGTGGTGTTCTGCGCCTCGTCCAGAATAATAAAGCTGTCGTCCAGCGTCCTGCCGCGCATGTAGGCCAGGGGGGCCACCTCGATGTTGCCCCGTTCCACATAGCGCTGGTAGGTTTCCGCGCCGAGCATGTCGAACAGCGCGTCGTACAGCGGGCGAAGGTACGGGTCGACCTTCTGCTGCAGGTCGCCGGGCAGAAAGCCCAGCTTTTCCCCCG
>JAAYUL010000101.1 GCA_012517675.1 Clostridiales bacterium
GGAATTCTACCTGAGCTGGTCGCAAAGCGGCTGCATGTGGGCCTACCCGGAAAAAACGTCCGTCGGCGGCGGGGCCAACGGCGAAACCCAGCAGGCCGTGATTCAAATCGGCACCTATTCCAAATCGACCAACATTCTCGGCATCCACAGCTACAATCTGACCCTTTCGGCGATTCTGATCGAATCGTCGATCGCGCTGATCGTCGCCCTGGCGGTCTCGCGCATCATCGCCCAAGGCCTTGGCTTCGCGGTTGCGGCGTTATCGCTGTACTTGTGCGAGGCCGCCGCCGCAATCGGGCTCGAGTCGTTTTCTTTTGCCATTTCCGCCGCAGCCCTGGCAAATCTGGCGGTTGCCCTGGTTTTTGCCATTGTTTTTATCGGCCTGACGTATCTGTGGAACTGGCTGAACCGAAAATACACCATCCGTCTGCAGATTTTTAACTGGGACGACAAGAATTCCTGGGAATCCGCCGGGTATTATTTTTCAAACGCCAAGATCTGCGGCGGCGACCAGGAAGAGCCCTTTACTTTGCCTAAAATGATCAAGCCCGACGAAACGGTGCTGCCGCCCGGATTCGACCCGGTCGAAGTGATGGATTCGGTGTGCTACTATGCGGTTATCGTCTGGGAGAACGACAACACCTTCATGGAAGGCTGTTCCATGGCGATGGGAATCAGAAAAAATCCCGGAGAAGGATTTATGTGGGCGTTCGACTGCCCCCGCTTTTCCGACAACCGGCAGGCGGCCGACAACGGTCTAACAGACCCGGCCGACTACCGGTCCCACTGCCGTTGGAATCTCCATCCGCTGGGGTTCGAGATCCGAAGCACCTCTTCGGGGATTCCGGTTTCCTTTTCCGTGGACGCCTTGAGCGGCGCTTCGGACGGTCTTTACAGTGTCAATATTCAGATCAACCAGTCCTTCCGTTAGGCCCCGTTAAAAAACGGAACCGGTCTGTTCCGGCCGAAACGGCGCCGCCCTGCGTCAAAGCACCCGTCTTTCAAGCAAAAAACCGCGCTGCCAGCCGGTCAACGGCAAAACAGCGCGGTTTTTGTTTGGTAAAAAATCCGAATCAAAGCATCGTTTCGGGTCAGTTCGGCTTGCTCTCTTCGGCGGTGCTGACAAAGACCCTGCCGCCGATATAGGTGACCAATCCGCCGAAAATGATATTGGTATAATAGGTAAGAAAACGCCAGAAGAAAATTGCCGGGAGAATCGCCGAGCGGAAGAACATGCCGAAAAAGAGCGCGAAGCTGCCTTCGGCACCGCCGGAAGCACCGGGAAGCGGCACAAAAGCGGAAACCATAGTGACAAAGACCTGCGCGGCGATCATCGTAGTGGCCGTTGTTGCGTGGAACCCGAAGCTGCGGTAAATAAAGTAAGGAATCAGGCTGTTGATCGTGATCTGGACGGCGCTGAGCGCCATGGCCGTCGCATACAGCCTGCATGACCGCCCCATCAGCTTGGAAGCGTCGTGGAAAATTTCGAGCTGGCCGTGGATTTTTTCATAGCGTTCGTCCGGATGCCTGACCAGCCTGATTTTATGCAGAAACCAAATCGTCCGCGTGACAATCTGGTCGGTCATTGTTTCGCTGAGCATGAACAGGAACACGAAAGCGATGAAAACCGTATTGGAAATCAGGCCGATAACGGTTAAAAAAGAAAAGTTGCTGACGCTGGTCTGAAAAAAATGGAGCTTTGCGACCACCGCCACCAGGGAATACGCCACCATGACCACCTGATAGGTCAGCGTTTTCACCGCGATAATAGAGCCGGCTTTGCCCGTGTCCATCCCCATTTTGTGCATGGTGTAAATCTGCATCGGCTGCCCGCCCGTGGAAAACGGCGTGAGAGCGCTGTAAAGCAGGCCGGTCATTCCAACGGTGAAAGACCGCGAATAGCTCCACTCCGGGTAAAGATGAAGGCAGAGAAGATGGAGCACATAACCTTCCATCAGCCAGCAGATCATGACGGCGGCGAACGAAAGAAAAACCCACTGCGGTTTCAGATTTTCAATCAAATGGCCGAGCGTATAAATCGCGTCCGTTGTAAAAAGGCGGAAAAACAGCACGCCAAGGGTCAGGGCCAATGTGAGAATGACGAAAAGATTCTTTTTCAGCGCTTTCCCGATTCTTGTTCGCATATTCAATCTCCAATATTATTACAGTTCACAGCCGCAAATCACAGCCATAGAATTATATTTTATACCAAATTAGCAAAATATACAAGATAAAAAAACCATAAACCGGTGCTGGTTATTCGGCATTGTTCAGCGCATATTCACGAATCGCGCGCACGACGCCCGCCTCGCTGTTTTTCGCCGCCACAAAGCGCGCGTGGCGTTTCATGTCCGGCGCGGAATTTTCCATTGCAAAGCTGTAATAAGCGTTGTTCAGCAGCTCGATATCGTTGTAGTAATCGCCGAACGCCATGGTTTCCTCAAACAAAATCCCCTCTGCGTCCTGAATCTTTTTCAGGGCCGCGCCCTTGTTTACGCCGCGGCACATAATGTCCATCCATTTCTCGCCGCCGATCTGCATGGAGAGCGATTCGCCGAAATATCCGTGCAGGACGGGATAAATGTAATTTTCGGAACCGCGCCTGTCGTAAATTGCGATTTTAAAAATTTCGTCGTCGATTTCCGTAAGGTTGTCGACCGGCTTCTGGTTGATGTAATAGCGGTTGATTGCGTCATCGAACTCATGGGAATACGGCTTGTGGTAGGTTCCGTTCCGCCCGCATAAAAGCACCTGCGCCCCCTGCAGCTTGTCGCACTGCTCGATCAGCTCCTTCAGCAGATCCGGCGGAAGGGGGGTGACGATCGCCCTGCCGTTGTGAACCAGGTGCGCGCCGTTGTCGCAGATATAATCGATCTGACCGGAAACAGGGCCGAAATTCTGCTTTAAAGTGCAGTAGGAACGTCCGCTCGCCACCACAAAGGAAATCCCTTTTTTTCGCAGAAGCGGAAAGATTTCAAAAAATTCCGCGGGAATCTGTTTGTGCTCGTCCAAAAGGCTGCCGTCCATATCGGACGCGATTAAGCGTATCAAGAAAAGTATCCTCCATTCTGCTGAAAAACATATTCTATCCGGCGGCCGAAGCTCGTCCGCGCCAGGCAAAAGCCTTGGGGCGCAAAACAGGACGCCGGCCTGTGCGAGCACGCCGCCGCGCATTTTTATGATACCACTATACCATATTCACTGCCAATTTACAATTTCCCGCCGCGGAGCCGCCGGTGGATTTCTGAATTTCAGGCCCGGAGAGGTTGACATGACGGCGCAACATGTGTATATTTAATGCTAATAATTCGCATTCAACATTTGAGCCGTCCATGCGTCCGGTTGTCATACCGCCATTCATGGAACCGACAATTAAAACGGATTTGGGAAAAGGAGAAAACCATGCCGACAAAAATTGACATTATTTCGGGCTTTCTGGGCGCGGGAAAAACGACGCTGATTCAAAAGCTCCTGGCGGAAAGCTTTTCGGGGCAAAGCACGGCGCTGATCGAAAACGAATTCGGCGAAATCGGGATCGACGGCGTTCTTTTAAAGCAGAGCGGCATGAAGGTGCGGGAAATCAATTCCGGCTGCATTTGCTGCACACTCGCCGGCAGCTTTGATTCCGCGCTGAAAGAAGTCCTTCGGAAATACCGCCCGGACCGGATTATCATCGAGCCCTCCGGCGTGGGAAAGCTGAGCGGTATTGTCGAAGCCTGCGCGCGTTTCGCCCTGCGGGAAGACGCGGAAATCGACGCCGCCGTCGCCGTTGCGGACGCACTGAAATACCGGATGTACAGCAAAAATTTCGGGGAATTCTACAACGATCAAATTCGCAGCGCCAAAGCGGTGGTGCTGAGCCGCACGCAAAGCGCGGACCCGGAAACACTCCAGGCTATTGTCAGCGATATCCGGCAACAAAACGCAACGGCCGCCGTCGTGACCACCCCGTGGGACCAGCTGACGGGAAACGCGATTCTGGCCGCCGCGCGGCAGGGCGCCTCTCCGCTGCTGAAACACGGAGCGGCTGCGAAAGCGGAACACCACCATTGCGGCCACGGCGGGCACGAACACGAATGCCGCTGCGGACATGACGCCGACGAGGTTTTTGAGGTCTGGAGCGTACAGACCCCCAAGGTTTTCCGGCTGGATGAACTCGACCGTCTGGCCGCGCAGCTGGAAAGCACCGCGTTCGGCACCGTTCTGCGGGCAAAAGGAATTGTTCCGGCGGAAAACGGCGGCTGGCATCAGTTCGATTATACGCCGGGCGAATGGAAGAAAAATGAAATATCCGCCGAATATACGGGCCGGCTTTGTGTCATCGGGGAAAAACTCGACCGGAACAAGCTGGCAAGCCTGTTCGGCGTTTGAAAGCCGGGATCGTATGGCTAAAACAAAGGTTGAGTTGATCTGCGGTTTCCTTGAAAGCGGAAAGACCATGCTGATTCAAAAAATACTGAGCAGCGAGCAGATGGAGCAATATGAAAGCATTGCGGTCCTGCAATGCGAGGAAGGAGAAACCGTTCTGCGCGCCGAATCTTTCAGGAACCCCAACGTGATGCTGGACGGGCTCCCCGAGCTGAACCGGATGACCCCCGCGATGTTTGAAAACCTGCGGCGCGAGCGGAACCCGGATTTGATCCTGATCGAGTACAACGGCACATGGCGGGTGTCCGACTTCCTGAAAATCCGGCTTCCCTCCGGCTTTGAGCTGGACGAAGTCCTGTTTTGCGCCGACGGCTCCACCTTTCTGCCCTACCTGAACAACACCGGCGATATGATGAGGGAGCCGCTGAGCAACGCGGACGCGGTGCTCTTCAACCGCGCCGCGGGCGTTTCCGCGGAGGAACTGAAAAGCCGGGTCAAAAGCGTGAATCCCTCGGCCGCGGTCTGCCGGGAGCCGGCCGACACGGACAACTATCTTTATAACCTTCTGAAAAAAAGCGCCGTGTCCGACCGGCGGCTGCGAAGGGCGGAGTCCGCTTCCGCCGTTTTTCTTCTGGCCGTCTGCGCCGGTCTGTTTGCTTTCACCGTTCCCGGATTCACGACGGCTTACGCGTTTCTTCAGGGCGTGGCCACCGCTTTTCTTGGCATCCTGATTCAGGCGCTCCCCTTCCTGCTGATCGGCATTTTTGTGTCGTCCCTGCTGCAGCTTTTCACGACGGACGAACAGCTTGCGCGGCTTTTCCTGCGGCATCCGGCGCTGAGCTTTCCGGCCGCGGCCCTTCTGGGAATTTTCTTTCCCGTCTGTGACTGCGGCATGGCCCCGATCGTTTCGCGCCTGATTCGGAAAGGCGTTCCCGTGCCGCAGGCCATGACCTTTTTTCTTGCCGCTCCCGCGATCAACCCGGTCACGATCGCTTCCACCGCGTTTGCTTTTCCGGGCCAGACCAGCTATGTGGTCTACCGCATCCTGTTCGGCATGGCCGTCGCCCTGCTGACCGGCCTGCTGCTGGCTCTGCGGAAAATCGGCCCCGATCAAATTCTGGTCGGCGGCGCGCCGGCTTCCTCCTGCTCCGCGGGCTTCATCGGCAGTCCGCGCTGTTCCGGCGCGCTGGGAAACGCGGAGCTCGTCTTCCGCCACGCCGGGCTGGAATTGTTCGGCACGGGGCGCTTTCTCGTGTGCGGCGCGCTGGTATCCTCCATTCTTCAGGCATCCCTTCCCGTTTCTGTTTTTCAGGGGAAGGGACAAAGCCTTCTTTTCGCGCTGCTCGCCATTATTTTGCTTTCCGCCGTAATGTCGGTGTGCTCCACCTCAAACGCATTTATCGGCCGGAGCCTGCTGGGCGCTTTTCCTCCCATCGCGGTAATATCGTTCATGGTGCTGGGGCCGATGCTGGACCTGAGCAATCTGCTGATGCTGAGCGCCGGCTTTCGGAAAAACTTTGTTCTGAAACTGGCCGCCGTCGTTTTTGTCACCGGTTTTTTGGTGTTCTGGCTGTTCGGGCAGATGATCGGAATATAAAGGAGGCCGTTATGAAACTGAAATGGAACACGGAAGCCCTGGCGCGCCTGATCGTCCTGATCGCAACGGCGGCGCTTCTTTTCACCGCGCTTCTCACCGGAGCCGTGCGGAATTACGTGCATCCCCGCCTGAACGGCCTGCTGTGGGGCAGCGCCTTTCTGCTGCTCGGCATCGCCTTTTTCACGATTCCGGAGCTGTTCCGGCCGAAGCACAACCCCAGAACGGGAAAATATTTTTTCCTGGCGGTCCCCCTGCTGGCGGCTGTGCTGATCCCCGCGGGAGCCGTGCAAAGCCGCGCCGTGTCGCTCAGCACGCTGTCGCCGTCGCTGACCGCCTCCTCCCGGCAGCAGGGGACGGTGATCCCCGACCGCATCACGTCCTCGGACGACATCGGGATTGACGTCTCCTCCCCGCGGTCGGACGATAAACCGAAAGAATTCGGAGAAACGATTTCCGACGAGGCCTTTTCGGACTGGTACCAGGAACTCAACAAAAATATGGACGCCTATGCGGGGAAGACCTTCCGTTTCAAGGGTCAGGTTTTCCGGATGAGCAGCTTTGCCAAAAACGAATTCGCACCCGTCCGCTACGCCATGGTCTGCTGCGTGGCGGACCTTCAGCCGTGCGGCGTGCTCTGCCGCTCCGACGAAGCGAAAAACTGGAAAAACGACGACTGGGTCTGGGTCACCGGGAAGCTGAAAATCGAAACCTATCAGGGGCAGACCATGCCCGTCTGTTATGTCACCAAGATTGAAAAGGCAAGTCCCGCCGCGCAGAAATACATTTATTTTGCCTATTGAACGGCGGCGCCGAATCACCGCATAAAAAGGCGACGCAGCTTTCTTTGCCCGCGGTTTTGAACGTGGCCTTTCCCTCTGTTCCGCATGGCCGCGCTAAGATCAGTATTATTATTTCATGGAACGATATCCGCCCGCTTCCGGGCGGGGCGCGTCCTGCCGCGAGCCGCGCCAATATTCATGAATTATTCTTTTTTTTTCGTTGTGACTATGATATAATACCGTTAAGTGTGTAAAAAGATGTAATGGTGATTTTTAACGATATTTTGAGGTGAGATTTCTTATGGGTAATATTCTGACCGCGTTCTTCGGAAATTACAGCAGGCGGGAGCTCAAACGCATCCAGCCGCTGTGCCGTTCCGTTCTGGATCTGGAAGACCAATACAAAGCCATGACGGATGAAGAGCTCAAGGCACAGACGCCCGCGCTGAAGGAGCGCCTTGCAAACGGCGAAAGCCTGGACGACATTCTTCCCGACGCGTTCGCCGTCTGCCGCGAGGCTTCCGCCCGCGTGCTGGGGATGCGCCACTTTCCGGTGCAGATCGTCGGCGGCATCGTGCTGCATCAGGGCCGCATCGCGGAAATGAAGACCGGCGAAGGAAAAACGCTGGTCGCAACGCTTCCCGCCTACCTGAACGCGCTTTCCGGGAAATGGGTTCACGTGGTCACCGTCAACGACTACCTCGCCCGCCGCGACTCGGAATGGATGGGCAAGGTTTACCGCTTTCTCGGCCTTTCCGTCGGCCTGATCGTGCACGACCTGGAAAACGAGGGCCGCAAACAAGCGTATCTGGCGGATATTACCTACGGCACGAACAACGAGCTCGGGTTCGACTATCTGCGCGACAACATGGTCATCTACAAGGAAGACAAGGTGCAGCGCGGCCACAACTACGCCATCGTGGACGAAGTGGACTCCATTCTTATCGACGAGGCGAGGACGCCGCTCATCATATCCGGTCAGGGCGACAAGTCCACCGAAATGTACAACGTCGCCGACCACTTCGCCAAGACCCTTCACATGGTCAAGGTGGCGGAGCTGAACGACAAGGAGGACAACGACGAGCTTTACAAGGACGCCGACTTCATTGTGGACGAAAAGGCAAAAACCGCTACGCTCACCCCGTCCGGCGTAAAAAAAGCCGAAGCGTTTTTCAAAATAGATAACCTGACGGACGCCGACAACCTCACCATTCAGCACCATGTCAATCAGGCCATTAAGGCGCGCGGCGTGATGCAGCGGGATATCGATTATGTGGTGAAGGACGGCGAGGTTATCATCGTCGACGAGTTCACCGGGCGTTTGATGTACGGCCGCCGCTACAACGAGGGCCTGCATCAGGCGATCGAGGCCAAGGAGGGCGTGAAGGTCGCGCACGAAAGCAAGACCCTGGCCACCATCACCTTCCAGAATTTCTTCCGCCTTTACGACAAGCTTTCCGGCATGACCGGCACCGCGATGACGGAAGAGGCGGAGTTCCGTGAAATTTATAAGCTGGACGTGGTTGAAATTCCGACCAACAAGCCGATGATCCGCCAGGATCTGCCGGACGTGGTTTACAAGACGGAAAAAGCGAAATTCAACGCCGTCATCAACGATATTGTCGAGCACCACGAAAACGGCCAGCCGGTTCTGGTCGGCACCATTTCCATTGAAAAGTCCGAGGTGCTCAGCAGCCTGCTGAAGCGCCGCGGCATCCGGCACGAAGTGCTCAACGCGAAATACCACGACAAGGAAGCGGAGATCGTGGCGCAGGCGGGCCACAAGGGCGCGGTCACCATCGCCACCAACATGGCGGGCCGCGGCACCGATATCGTATTGGGCGGCAACAGCGAATACATGGCAAAATCCGAAATGCGCCGTCTCGGTTTTTCCGAGGAGCTCATCAGCGAATCCACCGCGTTTTCCGAAACAGCCGACGAGGAGGTCCTGAACGCCCGCAAAACCTTTGCACCGCTCAACGAAAAATACAAGGGGCAGATCAAGGAAGAGGCCGAGGAGGTCAAACAGGCGGGCGGCCTTTATATCATCGGTACGGAGCGCCACGAGTCCCGCAGAATCGACAACCAGCTGCGCGGCCGTTCCGGCCGTCAGGGCGACCCCGGCCTGAGCCGTTTTTACATTTCCCTGGAAGACGATCTGATGCGCCTGTTCGGCGGCGACCGCATTACCAACCTGATGGAGCGCTTCAACGTGGACGAGGACACCCCGATTGAAACCAAAATGCTCAGCGGCACTATTGAAAGCGCGCAGCGCAAGATCGAGGGCCGCAACTTCGGCATCCGCAAAAACGTGCTCCAGTTCGACGACGTGATGAACCGCCAGCGCGAAATCATTTACAGCCAGCGCGACCAGGTGCTCAACGGCGAAAACCTGAAGGAACAGATCCTGAAGATGATCGAGCAGGCCATTGAAACCCAGGTCAAGCAGTACCTCCCCGACGACGGCGGCCTTCGCGAAAACTGGAATTTCAAGGGTCTCCGCGACCACTACATGGGGTGGCTGATCACCCAGCAGGATCTGGATTACTCCGCGGATGAGCTGGAAAAGCTGGAACCCTCGTTTTTGTCGAACGAACTGTTCGACAAGGCAAAGGAGCTTTACGAAGCGCGCGAGAAGATGTTCGGCGCGGAGATTATGCGCGAGCTGGAGCGCGTGGTGCTGCTGAAAAACGTCGACTCCCAGTGGATGGATCATATCGACGCCATGGAGGAGCTGCAGAAGGGCATCCGCCTGCGCGCCTACGGCCAGCACGACCCGGTTGTGGAATACCGGCTGGAAGGCTTTGAAATGTTCGACGCCATGATTGATTCCATCCGCGAGGACACCGCCCGCATGATGCTCACCGTACAGATTCGCACACAGGAGGAACCGAAGCGCGAGCAGGTCGCAACGCCGACCGCCACCAGCGCCGACGGAACCGACACGGTGAACCGCACCGTGCGCAAGGGCAAAAAACCAGGCCGCAACGACCCCTGCCCATGCGGCAGCGGCAAAAAATACAAGAAGTGCTGCGGCAGGAACGAATAAAAAAGCAAGAGGGGTTTGGAGCCTGTTCGGTTCCAAACCCCTCTTTTTTTTGCCGATCGGACGCGGGCCGCGTTTTTCTACGGTGCCGTTTTCTCTTTCGCCGCGCCGAGAGCCTGAATCAGGTCGAAAACATAATTGCTTCCCCGGCTGATGAGAATGCCCGTCAATACGCACCCGAGGTAAGGCACCCCGGTTTTCAGCCCCGCGGCCGCGGGAATGTCCAGCCCGTAGGCCACCGCGGTCAGAACGCCGAGCAAAACGGAGCACAGCATCTGCCAGTGGATTTTTCCGCTGACAAACAGCTCCTTCCCATAAGTGATGACGCCCTCCACAATGACCGCAAGAAAAGCCACGCCGAAATCATTCATTTTAACCTCCCAAAATAATCCGCATCACTGCGGCCGCCAGCGCCCCGACCGCCCCTGCCAGCAAATAATTGACAATCAGGTTCCACCGGGCGCCCGCCACATTTTCCAAAGCCCCTATTCTTCTGTCATGATTTTCCAGCTTTTCCTCATGATTTTTCAAAATTTCTCCCATTTTGATATTGAGCTCTTCCAGCTTGCGGCAGCGGTCTTCCTCCGCGCACTGTCTGCCTTCCAGTTTTTCCATGTCCTGCCTTGTGCGCTCGAATCTTTCATCCATGCGCTTCTGGCGCTCCTGCTCCGCCTCGTCCATAAAATCCCCCGGATTAAGGAATCAGCAGCACGGTTCCCGCCCAAATCAGATTGGGGTTTTTAATCTGCGGATTCGCCGCAATCAGCGCTTTCAGCGTGACCCCGTGTTTCAAGGCGATTTTGCTCATGTTGTCGCCGGGCTTTACGGTGTAGCGCTTTTTCGCCGGCGCGGCCTTCGGGTAGCCGTTCAGGCCGTGGGCTTTCATAATGGACGGGTAATCCTTGTACGCGACGTCCATATCGACATTCGCGGCAATGCCGTCCACTTTTCCGCTGCTGGAATACTGCCACATTCCCATCCCCTCGTAGCCCGGCTTGTCGTTGTAGCGCGCAAACCAAAGGTCGAACCTTTTCAGGCGCTGCATGTCAAGCCGGTTGCGGATCCAGTCCAGGTTGCTGTACACGCACACGTAATACCCGGCCTTTTCCACCTTGTCGCAGAAGGCGACGGCAATGTCCGACAGTCGGCTTCTGCCCAGATTCGCCTGGGTTTTGTCCTCCATGTCGAACGCAACCGGGTAGCCGAACTTGCATCCCTTCACAATATTCAGGAAAAAGTCGGCTTCCTTTTCCGCCTCCTGCGGCGTTGTCGCGTAGCTGTAGTGATAGGAGCCGCACGGGAGCCCCACGTCGGTCGCCATTTTGTAATTCCGGTAAAATTTACGGTCGGTCTGCTCGCTCTGGTTTTCCCAGCCATACCCCGCGCGTATCATTGCGAACTTGACTCCGGCCGCTTTTACCCTGGCAAAGTCGATGTCCCCCTGATGATGGGACACATCGATGCCGTTGACTGCAAACATAATATCCCTCCATTTGCTGTTGTTGCGGAATCGCCGTCTGTATCATCATTTTTTCAGCCGGCTCCTCATAGAGGTCCCCCTCTAATATACGCTCCGGCAAAGGGAAAGGTTTCCCTGTTTGGGGCAATCCGGCCGAGGAAAACCTTTCCTCTTTCAGGAAAGCAATCAAAACCAACAAAATTCGATTGACAAAGAATCATAGCTGTGATATTTTTATTTTAGAATATAAACGTAAACCGTTTCAGGACTTTTTAAATTGCGGAACCGCCGTATTGCGGCATCCGGCGGCGGAGCCGTCCGGTGAGGAACGCAAAGCCGTTTTTCCCCGATTTGTTTTGATGGAGGGCAAATTATGAAAAAAAAGATTGCGAAACCTTTCGACGTCAAAAAGCGCGGTGCCGGAATCGCGGCATTCTGCATTTTGATCGCCGCCGTCTGTCTTGCCGGGAACCTGACCGCCTGCCGGTTTGCAGGCGCTTCCTCCTCGGGCGGCGCTTCCTCCGGGCCGGGCAGTTTCGCGCCCGCCGTCCCCGCGGGAACCGCTTCCGCCGGCAGCTCCGGCTCGCCCGTTTCCTCAAAATCCGCGGCATCCGGCGGCTTTTCCGCCGATTCCTCCGCGGCATCGGGCGCCGTCCTCTACAAAAACACCCGGTACGGCTTTGAATTCACGCTTCCGGAAAGCTGGAAGGGATATCAGCTTCTCAGCAGCCAGTGGAGCGGGATATATGAGGGCACGAATAAAAAGGCCACCGGTCCGGAAATCATCATCCGAAGCCCGAAATGGACGCAGGAAAAAAAGTGGGTGGACATTCCCATTCTGGTGTTCACGCAGGACCAGTGGGCCGTTACGGTGAAAAGCGATCTGGAACAGAAAAAAGAGGAAACGCTGTATATCGGCGCAGGCCCCGGCGGCCCGCAGAAGCTCGGCCAGAATTCAAAGTACGTGTTTGCCCTCCCCTTCCGCTATGATTTCGCCGCAGACGCCGGATTCGACGATGTTCACGCCATTATAGACAGCAACCCGCTGAAACCGACGGAGCAGTTCCGCTGAAGACGCGGGGGTTTTGCCTTTGCATCCGACGGATTTTCAGGTGAAAAAGCAAAAAGGGGCTGCCGCAAAACTTTCGTTTTGCGGCAGCCCCTTTTTGATGCTTTTCAGCCGAATTACAAGGTGTTTTCTGCGCCGTTTCCCAATGGGGCCGCTTCGCAGCTACCCGGGAAACGCAATCAGATCAGTTCGATCAGAGCCATTTCCGCTGCGTCGCCGCGGCGGGGTCCAAGCTTTGCAATGCGGGTGTAGCCGCCGTTGCGGTCCGCGTATTTCGGAGCAATCTCGTCAAACAATTTGGCGACTACGTCTTCCTTCGTGACAAAGGCGAGAACAAGGCGCTTATTGTGAAGATTGTTTTCCTTGGCGATCGTTATCATTTTCTCGGTCAAAGAGCGGACCTCTTTGGCGCGAGTCACTGTGGTTTCGATTTTGCCATTTTCCAAAAGAAAAGTTACCATCGCTCTGAGCATGGCGGTTCTGTGATCCGTGCTTCTTCCGAGCTTTCTGGTTCCGGGCATCGAAATATCACTCCTTTACCTTAGGTTGGCGCGCAGGGACTATTCGTCGTCCTTGCGCAGATTAAAACCGAGCGAAGCCATCTTCCAGACAACTTCCTCCAGGGATTTGCGTCCAAGATTGCGAACCTTCATCATGTCCTCTTCCGACTTGTTGATCAGGTCCTCAACCGTATTGATTCCGGCGCGTTTCAGGCAGTTGAAGGAGCGAACCGAAAGGTCAAGCTCTTCAATGGTCATTTCCAGCACTTTTTCCTTGCCCTTGTCGTCCTTTTCCACCATAATTTCGGTGCTGCTGCCCTTGTCGGACAGGTCGACGAACAGGTTCAGGTGCTCGGTAAGCACCTTGGCGGCAAGGGAAACGGCTTCCTGCGCACCGATAATTCCGTTGGTCCAAACCTCAAGCGTAAGCTTGTCATAGTCGATGTTCTGGCCCACGCGGGTTGGTTCAACATGATAGTTCACCTTATAAACAGGGGTATAAATGGAATCAACGGGGATTTCGCCAATGACGTTCGCGCTCATATTCTGCTTGTTTCTTTCAGCCGGAATATAGCCGCGGCCCTTGTCAAGCGTCAATTCCATATACAGCTTCGCCCCGTCGCCCAAGGTTGCGATGTGCATTTCAGGATTGAGGATTTCAACCTCGCTGTCGCACTTGATAGAGTCGGCCGTAACTTCACACGGACCTTCCGCGGCAATTTCTACGGTTTTCGGCCCATCACAATGGAGCTTTGAAATCAGCCCCTTGATATTGAGGACGATTTCGGTAACGTCCTCTTTTACGCCGGGGATCGTGGAAAACTCATGAAGAACGCCGTCTATCTTGATAAACGTGACCGCAACACCCGGCAGGGACGACAGCAGCACGCGCCTGAGGCTGTTGCCCAGGGTAGTACCGAATCCACGCTCAAGCGGCTCCACCACGAATTTGCCATAGGTTCCGTCGTTGGATAACTCTTCGGTTTCAATTTTTGGCTTCTCAATCTCGATCATTAGCGACCCTCCTTGACATATAGCGGATGAAATTATCTGCCATGATGTTGATACTGCTGTATTTAAGCGGCATTACTTGGAGTACAACTCAACGATGAGGGTTTCGTCGACTGCAAGGTCAATTTCATCGCGGGTCGGAAGAGCGATCACCTTGCCTTCAAGCTTGTCGCGGTCCAGATCGAGCCATTTTGACACCGGACGGGAAGCGTTCGCTTCCAGGACCGCCTTGATCTTGTCGCTCTGGCGGCTCTTGTCCTGAATGGAAATGACCTCGCCGACTTTCGTCAGGTAGGAAGGAATGTCAACTTTTCTGCCGTTGACGGAGAAATGGCCGTGAACGACCAGCTGGCGGGCCTCCGGTCTGGAGCTGGCCCAGCCAAGGCGGTAAACGACATTATCGAGACGGCTTTCCAGAATTGCGAGCAGCTCGTCGCCGGTTTTTCCCTCTTTTTTGGTAGCCATTTCATAGTAGCCCCTGAACTGAGACTCCAGAACACCGTAGTAACGCCTTGTCATCTGCTTTGCGCGCAGCTGCAAACCGTACTCGGAAGTTTTTTTGCGGCCCTGGCCATGCTGGCCGGGGGCATAAGCTCTGCGCGTAATCGCGCATTTGTCCGTGTAGCATCTTTGGCCCTTCAGGAAAAGCTTCTGGCCCTCGCGGCGGCAAAGCTTGCACACAGCATCTGTATATCTTGCCATATTAGTGGTTACACCTCCTATTGATTGAAAACTACACGCGTCTTCTCTTCGGCGGACGGCATCCGTTGTGCGGAATCGGGGTCACGTCCTTGATCATGCTGACTTCAAGACCCGCGCCCTGAAGCGCACGGATCGCGGCCTCACGGCCCGCCCCCGGGCCCTTTACATACACTTCAACCGATTTCATGCCGTGCTCCATCGCCGCTTTTGCGGCGGTTTCCGCCGCGGTCTGTGCGGCGTAAGGAGTGGACTTTCTGGAACCGCGGAAGCCCAGCTCGCCGGAGCTGGCCCACGAAACCGCGTTGCCCTGCGTGTCTGTAATGGTAACGATCGTATTGTTGAAGGTGGACTGAATATGAGCAGCCCCGCGGTCAATGTTTTTGCGCTCACGGCGTCTGCGGACTGCGGTGCCTTTTTTTGCTGCGCCCTTTTGTGCTGCCATTTGTTAAATCCCTCCCTGCTTACTTCTTCTTGTTGGCCATGGTCTTTCTGGGACCCTTGCGTGTACGCGCATTCGTTTTGGAACGCTGGCCGCGGACCGGCAAGCCCTTGCGGTGACGAATCCCGCTGTAGCAGCCGATTTCAATCAGTCGTTTAATGTCAAATGCTACGTCGCGGCGAAGATCGCCTTCCACGCGGCAGTGATGGTCAATATACTCCCTGAGTTTTGCGGCGTCATCTTCATTCAGATCTCTTACGCGGATGTCGGGGTCGACACCTGTTGCGGAACAAATGCCGGCAGCCGTTTTACGGCCGATTCCGAAAATATAGGTAAGAGCAATTTCGATGCGCTTGTCTCTTGGCAGATCAATACCTGATATACGCGCCATACTGGTTGCACCTCCGTTGTTAATAGGTTTGCGCCAAATTAGCCCTGGCGCTGTTTATGCTTCGGGTTTTCACAGATGACCATGACTTTACCCTTGCGCTTAATGATCTTGCATTTTTCACAGATTCTCTTGACAGAAGGTCTGACTTTCATGTGTGCACCCTCCTTTTAGCGGGTCATAGTTTTACTTCGAACGCCATGTAATACGGCCGCGCGTCAAATCATAGGGCGAAAGCTCAATGGTGACCTTGTCACCCGGCAGAATCCGGATGAAGTTCATCCTCAGTTTGCCGGAAATGTGCGCGAGTATTGTATGGTGATTGGGAAGCTCCACCATAAACATTGCGTTTGGCAGGGCTTCCGTTACGATTCCTTCGGTTTCTATTACATCCTGTTTCGACATATTCAAGCCTCCTCTTGTGGAACACGGCCCCCGGCGTTGAACGGGCGGAGGGCTCTTCGGATTTCACGGTTGGTTTGTAAAGAAGCTTCGGGCAGCACCGTCCGCGTAGCGGAAAGATGCTTTCGGTTCTTCCTTTTGGGGTGTTCAAGGCTTCTCCGCCTGCCGTCGCAAATCACGGCGGAAACGGAATCGGCCCCAAGCACGGTGAAAAAACCGCCCGCATCGCGCCCGGCCCCCGAGCGAACAACCAGCCCTCTGACTAACTCCATTGTTTTCCTCCTCTAATCCGGCAGCGTTAAAATAACAGGGCCGTCCGGGGTAATAGCAACGGAATGTTCAAAGTGCGCGGAAAGCTTTCCATCGGCGGTCACGGTCGTCCAGCCGTCGCCCAATGTTTTAACTTCCTTCACGCCCTGGTTGATCATGGGCTCAATCGCGATTGTCATGCCTGGCAACAGGCGCACGCCCCTTCCGGGCGTGCCGTAATTCGGAACGCTTGGGTCTTCGTGCATCTTCGCGCCTACTCCGTGGCCGACAAAATCCCGTACCACCGAGTAACCGCGAGCTTCGGCATACTTTTGGACCGCGCTGCTGACGTCGCCAAGCCGGTTCCCGGCTTTCGCCGCCTTGATCCCTTCAAAAAGGCTTTCGCGCGTCGCATCCATAAGGGCCTGCGCTTCGGGGCCGACCTGTCCGCACGGAAACGTGTATGCGTTGTCGCCGACAAATCCCTCGTAAGTGGCGCCGACGTCGACGCTCACAATATCCCCCTGCCTGAGGACCGTTCCCTTATGGGGTATGCCATGGATCACCACGTCGTTTACAGAAATACATGCGCTTGCCGGAAAGCCGCCGTAACCGAGGAACGTGGGCTTTGCGCCCTGTTCCTCAATAAAACGGCGAACGGCACGGTCGATTTCCCATGTGGAAACACCGGGTTCCACCATGGTTCCGGCCAGCTTTAATGCTCTTGCGGCAACCCTGCCCGCATCCCTCATAAAACTGAGTTCGCGGCTGGTCTTAAGCACTATCATGTTTACGCCTCTAAAGCGGCAAGTGTCAGTTTCGTCGTTTCGGCGACCTCTTCCTGCCCGTTCACGACACTGAGTTTTCCCTGTTTGGAATAATAATCCTTCAGGGGCTCGGTCTGTTCGTGGTAAATCTTGAGACGCTCTTTCACTGTATCGGGGTGGTCGTCCTTGCGCTGAACAAGGGTGCCGCCGCATTTACCGCAAACCCCTTCCACCTCCGGCTTTTTATAAAGAAGGTGGTAGCTTGCGCCGCAGCTTTCGCAGACACGGCGTCCGGACATTCTGAGCACGATTTTATCGTCGGGTACTTCGATGTCGAGTACCTTGTCGATTCGAACGCCCATTGCGTCCAGAGCCTCGGCCTGTGGGATCGTGCGCGGAAAACCGTCCAGAACGAAGCCGTTTTTGCAGTCGTCATGAGCAAGACGCTCCTTGATGATGCCGATCACAACTTCATCCGGCACAAGCTTGCCCGCATCCACATAGGATTTTGCGCGAACTCCCATTTCAGTGCCGCTTTTCAGCGCTTCACGTATAATATTGCCTGTAGAAATCGCGGGAATATTCAAATGTGAGCAGATAACCTCTGCCTGGGTTCCTTTTCCGGCGCCGGGAGCGCCGAGCAGAATCAGGTTCATAATCCTATCCTCCTATCAGTCAAGAAATCCTTTGTAGTGGCGCATCATCATCTGCGACTCCAGCTGTTTGACCGTCTCCAGCGCAACACCAACCAGAATCAGGATGGATGTGCCGCCGATGGAAAGATTGCGCATATCGGTGGCCGCGCCGAAGATAATGGGCAGCAGAGCGATGGCCGCGAGGAACAAAGCCCCAATTAAAGTAACCTTGGAAAGAATTTTTGCGATAAAGTCGGAGGTCGGCTTTCCGGGGCGGATGCCCGGAATCGTGCCGTTGTTCTGACGAAGATTATTGGCCATCTCCAACGGATTATACTGGATCGTCATGTAGAAATAAGCAAACATGATGATCAGGAAGAAATAAATCAGCGAATACAGCCAGCCGGTCGTGGAAAACGCGTTGAAAAAGGTTTTCCAGAATCCGGTAACATTCTGCCCCATAAAGAACTCGATCGTGCTGGGGATGGAAAGAATGGAGCTGGCAAAAATGATCGGCATAACGCCGGACATTCCGACCTTGACCGGGATGTGGCTGCTCTGCCCACCGTACATTTTCCTGCCCACCACACGCTTGGCATACTGGATGGGAATGCGGTGCTCCGCATCGTTCATGAATACGATCACCCATATCACAATGAGGAAGACGACAATGAACAGCGGTACGAAAAAGTAATACTTTCCGTAACCCGTGGGATCCTGATTGGCCGCGGAAAGATACTTTCCGAGGATGTTGACCGTTTGCGGCAGCCTTGCGACAATGCCGGCAAACAAAAGGATCGAGATCCCGTTTCCGATTCCAAACTGGTTGATCTGCTCGCCCAGCCACATCATCATCGCGGTACCCGCGGTGAACGCCATGATAATGACGAACGCGGCGAAAACCTGCTGCCATCCGCTGGTATACTTTACAATGGATTCGCTGTTGTAGGAGCTGTTGTGCAGGTAGAAGTAGTAGACCGTGCCCTGGATCAAGCCAAGCACAACCGTAATGTAACGGGTGATGGCGCTGATCTTTTTGCGGCCTTCTTCCCCTTCCTTCGCCAGCCTTTCCAGCGGCGGAATCGCCACGGTGAGCAGCTGCATGATAATGGAGCTGTTGATGTACGGCAGAACGCTCATGGCAAACAGCGTTGCGTTTGAAAAAGCGCCGCCGGACATCATGTCAAGATAGCTGAGCGCCGTGCCCGACTCGCTCACCGTCCCCATCAGCCCCTTCAACGCGGTAACATTGAGGAACGGAACCGGAACGACGGAACCGAATCGGAATACGACGATGATGAAAAACGTGAACAGAATCTTTTTTCGAAGCTCGGGAATGGACCAGGCATTTCTAATTGTTTTAAACAACTTAGATCACCTCAGCCTTCCCACCTGCGTTTTCTATCTTAGTTTTGGCAGCTTCGGAAAAAGCGGAAACCTTGACGGTCAGCTTTTTGGTCAGCTCCCCATTGCTGAGAATTTTAACTCCGTCGCAGCATGTTTTCACAATGCCTGCGTCGATGAGGGCCTGGGTGTCAACCACAGCGCCGTCTTCAAATTTGTTCAGAGTCCCGACATTGACCGCGACAATGGTCTTTGCAAACACATTGTTGAAGCCCCTCTTCGGGAGACGCCTCTGCAAAGGCATCTGGCCGCCTTCAAAACCGGGGCGCATGCCTCTGCCCGCTCTGGCTTTCTGGCCTTTATGGCCTTTGCCGGCGGTTTTTCCCTGACCTGAACCGTGTCCCCTGCCGATACGCTTCGGCTCCTTGGTGGAACCCGGTACAGCAGACAGATCGTGCAACTTCATTTACTCGCACCTCCTTGCTTACGCTTTGATTACCTCGATGAGGTGGGATATTTTTGCCACCTTGCCCTTGGTCTGTTCGTTTTCCGGCTGAACGGAAGAGTCGCCGATTTTGGTAAGACCGAGGGACCGGGCGGTTGCAATCTGGTCTTTTTTGCTGCCGATCAGACTTTTGACCAGCGTGATTTTCAGCTGTGCCATCTTGCTAGCCCCCTCCTTAAAGAATTTCCTTCACCGATTTGCCGCGTTTTGCAGCGACCTGATCGGCGGAGCGCAGCTTGGACATGCCGTCCAACGTTGCGCGGACTACATTGCAGGGATTGTTGGAACGCAGGGCCTTGGTCCTGATGTCCCTGATGCCGGCAGCTTCCACCACCGCACGCACGGGGCCGCCGGCGATAACGCCGGTGCCGGGTGCGGCGGGCTTCATCAGCACACGGCCCGCGCCGTAAGCACCGATGATTTCGTGCGGGATCGTGGAGCCGCGCATAGAAACCTTGATCAGGTTTTTCTTGGCGTCCTCAATTCCCTTGCGGATCGCGTCGGGAACTTCGCCGGCCTTTCCGATTCCGAAACCGACGGTGCCGTTTCCGTCACCGACTACCACAAGCGCGGCGAACTTAAAAATACGGCCGCCCTTTACGGTTTTTGAAACGCGGTTGATTGCAACCACATGCTCTTTCATTTCCATGGATGATGCGTCAATTCTAGCCAAAAGTATTCCTCCTTCTCAGAACTTGAGGCCGCCCTCACGGGCGCCTTCGGCCAGCTCTTTGACGCGGCCGTGGAAAATATAGCCGCCGCGGTCAAATACGACCTCGGCAATGCCCTTTTCAGCGGCACGTTTGGCAATAAGCTCGCCAACCTTGCGCGCGGCTTCTTTGTTTCCGCCGTTACCATTGAACTCTTTGTCCAGCGAAGAAGCGGATGCAAGAGTTACACCCTTAACATCGTCAATAATCTGGGCATAGATGTTGCTGGTAGAGCGAAATACATTCAGGCGCGGGCAGTCTGCCGTGCCGGAAATTTTACCGCGCACTCTGCGGTGACGGTTAAGTCTGGCTTTGTTTGTGTCAGCCTTATTCACCATTTGTGATTCACTCCTTCGTTACTTCTTAGCGCCCTTGCCCGCTTTGCCTTCCTTGCGGCGGATGTGTTCGTCAGCATACTTAATGCCCTTGCCCTTATACGGCTCCGGCGGACGCTTCTCGCGCACTTCCGCTGCAAACTGTCCGACCTGCTGCTTATCGGGCCCAAGAATCACAATTTTGTTTGCCGCCGGGCATTCAATGGTGATTCCGTCCACTTCCGGCACGATCACCTGGTGGGAATACCCCAGGTTCATCACAAGGTTCTTGCCCTGCTTCTGAACACGGTAGCCAACGCCGTTGACTTCGAGTTCCTTCTTAAAGCCTTCCGTTACGCCGACAACCATGTTGTGGATCAGCGTGCGGGTCAGGCCGTGCAGCGACCTGTTTTCTTTTTCGTCGTTCGGGCGGTTCACAAGAACCTCGCTTCCTTCAACGGAAACAGCCATGTTCGGGTGAACCTTCTGGGTCAGGGAGCCTTTCGGCCCCTTCACCGTGATGACGTTGCCGTCAACCGCAACGTTGACGCCAGCGGGAATATTTACGGGTTTTCTTCCAATTCGCGACATTACTGCACCCCCTGTTACCAAATAAACGCGAGGACTTCGCCGCCTACATTTTCCTTGCGGGCCTGACGGTCCGTCATAACGCCCCTGCTTGTGGAAATGATCGCGATGCCCAAGCCCTTCAGGACCCTGGGCAGCTCCTCTGCGTTGGAATAAATGCGAAGGCCCGGTTTGGAAACCCTGCGCAGGCCGTTGATGACCGGCGTTTTGCCTTCGCCGTATTTCAGATTCACCTTGATGATACCCTGTTTGCCGTCTTCGACAACCGTATAATTCCTGACATAACCCTCGTCCATTAAAATCTGCACAATGGCCTTTTTCATGTTGGAAGCGGGGATTTCCACAGAATCATGCTTTGCGGAATTCGCATTGCGGATACGGGTGAGCAAATCAGCAATTGTATCAGTAATTTGCATGCCGTTTACCTCCTTTGCTAAGCTTTACCAGCTGGCCTTTTTCACGCCCGGAATCTCGCCCTTGTAGGCAAGCTCCCGAAAGCATATACGGCAGATTCCGAATTTGCGAAGGTAGGCATGCGGCCTGCCGCAGATTTTGCATCTGTTGTATTCGCGGGAAGAAAACTTCGCAGTTCTTTTCTGCTTGATTTTCATGGATGTTTTGGCCACAATAATCCCTCCTTATTTCGCAAACGGGGCGCCCATGAGTGTCAAGAGCTCTCTGGATTCCTCGTCGGTGGTCGCGGTCGTTACGAAACAGATATCCATTCCGCGGACCTTGTCAATTTTGTCGTAGTCGATTTCAGGGAAAATCAGCTGCTCCCTGACGCCCATGTTGTAGTTGCCGCGGCCGTCGAAGGAATTTGCGTTGATGCCTCTGAAATCTCTTACGCGCGGGAGCGCGACGTTGAAGAGCCTGTCTATAAACTCATACATTCTGTCGCCCCTGAGCGTTACCTTCACGCCGATATTCATGCCCTCGCGGAGCTTGAAGTTCGCGACCGACTTTTTTGCCTTGCAAACCATCGGCTTCTGGCCGGTGATGGCGGCAATGTCGACCATGATGGCGTCAATAACCTTTGCGTTGTCCTTCGCCTCGCCGGCGCCGACATTGATGACGATTTTCTCAAGCTTCGGAATCTGCATGACGCTTTTGTAAGAAAACTTTTTCATCAACGCGGGCGCGACTTCCGCTCTGTAATAATCCTTAAGTGTGGCGATGTTGTTTTAATCCTCCCTTACAGCGCTTCGCCGCATTTTTTGCAAATGCGTTCCTTGGTGCCGTCCTCATAAATCTTATGGGAAACACGGGTGGGTTTGCCGCAGCGAGGGCAAACAACCTGGACCTTGCAGGCGTACATGGCGCCTTCCGCTTTGATGATACCGCCCTGATCGCCCATTTTGCGGGGCTTTACATGCTTGGAAACCATGTTGCGGCCCTCGATGATGACCTTGCCCTCTTTCGGGCTTACGGCGAGGACCTTGCCTTTTTTGCCGCGCTCTTTCCCGCTTAAAATGATGACGGTGTCACCGGTTTTTACATGAACCTTGTTATTCATAGTGAGCACCTCCCATCACAATACTTCGGGGGCAAGACTTAAAATTTTAAGATAGTCTTTGTCGCGAAGTTCCCTGGCCACAGGCCCGAAAATACGCGTGCCCCTGGGGTTTTTATCATCTTTGATCAGCACAGCCGCGTTTTCGTCAAAGCGGATGTACGACCCGTCGTCACGGCGAACTCCCGAGGCAGTGCGTACCACGACCGCCTTGACCACATCGCCTTTTTTCACGGTGCCGCCCGGAGCCGCTTTTTTGACGGAAGCGACAACAACGTCACCAATATTGGCATACCTTCTGCCGGTGCCGCCGAGAACGCGGATGCACATAATCTGCTTCGCGCCGGTGTTGTCGGCAACGTTGAGGTAAGTCTGCTGTTGAATCACAGTGCGTTCCTCCTTTGCTTAAAGCCAGAATTACTTGGCTTTCTCTATAATCTCGACGAGACGCCACCTTTTATCCTTGGAAAGGGGACGGGTCTCCATCACACGCACGCGGTCACCGATTTTGCATTCATTGTTTTCATCATGTGCTTTCAGCTTCACGGTACGCTTGATAATCTTGTTGTAAAGCGGATGCTTCACGCTGTCTTCAATGGCAACAACAACGGTTTTGTCCATTTTGTCGCTGACGACCTTACCGACCTGTGTTTTTCTAATATTTCTATCGCTCACAGATTAATCCTCCCTTCCGTTACGCATTTGCGCTGTCCTTAAGCTCATTCTCGCGCAGAATGGTCTGAATGCGGGCAATGTCTTTTTTGACAGCTGAAATACGCATCGGGTTATCGAGCTGATTAATGGCAAGCTGGAAACGCAGGTTGAAAAGCTCGGCCTTGAGGTCCTTCAACTTGCTTTCAAGCTCTTCCACGGTTAATTGTCTGACTTCTGAGGCCTTCATTACTGCTCACCACCCGTTTCTTCCTTTTTGACAAACTTGCACTTAATCGGCAGTTTGTTCGCCGCAAGGCGAAGCGCCTCCCTTGCGGTCTCTTCCGGGATTCCGCCGATTTCGAACATGACTCTGCCCGGCTTTACGACGGCCACCCAGTACTCCGGCGAACCTTTACCGGAACCCATGCGGGTTTCCGCCGGCTTTTCGGTAATCGGCTTGTCGGGGAAAATTTTGATCCAAACCTGGCCAAATCTTTTGCAGTAACGCGTCATGGCGACACGGGCCGCTTCGATCTGGTTGGAGGTGATCCACGCCGGCTCCATCGCCTGGAGGCCGAAATCACCGTAGGTTACCTTGTTCCCGCGGTACGCTTTGCCGGTCAGACGGCCGCGGTGTACTCTGCGGTATTTTACACGCTTAGGCAACAGCATTACTTACTGCCTCCTTCCTTACGGGGCTTGCGATTGTCCTGAAGGACCTCGCCTTTATAGATCCAGACCTTGACGCCGATGCGGCCGTAAGTGGTGGCTGCTTCGGCAAAGCCGTAATCAATGTCGGCCCGAAGGGTCTGAAGGGGAATCGTGCCGTCGTGGTACTGTTCGGTTCTGGCAATTTCAGCGCCGCCCAAACGACCCGAAACCTGTGTTTTAATGCCCTTTGCGCCGAGCTTCATGGAGCGGCCGATGCACTGCTTCATTGCGCGGCGGAAAGAAATTCTCTTTTCCAGCTGCTGGGCAATGTTTTCCGCAACCAGCTGAGCGTTAAGGTCGGGGGATTTTACTTCGACAATATTGATCATGACGGGCTTCTTCAGCATGCTTTCGCACTGAAGACGCAGCTTTTCGATTTCGGAGCCGCCCTTGCCGATGACCATGCCGGGTTTTGCGCAGTGAATATGAATGCGAACCTTGGAAGCGTCGCGTTCAATTTCAATTTTGGGAACGCCGGCTGCCGCCAGCTGCTTTTTCAGCGTTTTGCGCAGGTTGTAGTCTTCCACGAGGGTATCGCCGAAAACGTTGTTCTTCGCGAACCAGCGGGAATCCCAATCTTTAATTACGCCCACACGAAGACCGTGGGGATTTACTTTCTGGCCCATAGTTTACCTCCTCTTCCGCCTTATTCTTTTTCCTTGAGCACGAGGGTAACGTGCGAAGTTCTTTTTTCAATTCTGAACGCGCGACCCTGCGCTCTCGGACGAATGCGCTTGAGGATCGGGCCCGGACATACGAAGCATTCCGCTACGTAAAGTCTGGAAACATCCATATTGTGGTTATTCTCAGCGTTTGCCATGGCCGACTTTAAAAGCTTTACAAGATACTCGCTTGCGGCCTTTGGTGTATTCTTGAGGATACCCATTGCAACGTCTGCCGGCTTGTTCCGGATAAGGTCAAGCACGATGGAGACCTTGCGGGGAGAAATGCGGGCATATTTCAGATAAGCCCTTGCTTCCATGATATACACTCCTTTCGGCCGTTATTTCGATGTTGTGGTCTTGGAACCGGAATGTCCCTTGAAAGTCCTGGTCGGAGCAAACTCGCCGAGTTTGTGTCCCACCATGTCTTCGGTCACATAAACCGGAACATGCTTGCGGCCGTCGTGCACCGCGATGGTATGGCCCACGAAATCAGGGAAAATCATGGAGGACCTGCTCCAGGTCTTGATGATTTTCTTTTCGCCGGCCGCATTCATTTCTTGAATCCTTTTAAGCAGCACAGGCTGAACATAAGGACCCTTTTTAATGCTTCTGCCCATAGTTCATAAGCTCCTTTCTGTACGCCTTATTTGCCGTTTCTGCGCTTCACGATAAACTTATCGGAGCGGTTATGATGCGCGCGGGTCTTGTAGCCCAAGGCGGGTTTGCCCCACGGGGTGACAGGGCCCGGGCGGCCGACCGGGGATTTGCCTTCGCCGCCGCCGTGCGGGTGGTCGTTCGGGTTCATAACGGAGCCGCGGACCGTCGGGCGCCAGCCCATGTGGCGTTTGCGTCCCGCCTTGCCGATCTTCACGTTTTCGTGGTCGATGTTGCTGACCTGGCCGATGGTGGCCATGCAGTTCACCGGAACGTTGCGAAGCTCGCCGGAAGGAAGCCTTAACAGAGCCATGCCGTTTTCCTTTGCCATAAGCTGCGCCATGTTGCCGGCCGCGCGCGCAAGCTGCGCGCCCTTGCCGGGGTAAAGCTCAACGTTGTGGACAAAGGTACCGACCGGGATGTTTTCAAGCGGCAGCGCATTGCCGGGCTTGATATCCGCCGTGGGGCCGGAAACGACAACATCGCCGGCCTTCAGGCCGTTCGGGGCGATGATGTATCTTTTTTCGCCGTCCTCATACTGCACCAGCGCGATGAAGGCGGAACGGTTCGGGTCGTACTCAATGGTGAGAACGGTGCCCGGCGCGTCGAATTTCTGACGCTTGAAGTCGATCAGACGGTATTTTTTACGGTTGCCGCCACCGCGGTGACGGATCGTGATCCTGCCGTAGCTGTTGCGGCCGGACTTGTTCTTTACGGGAACCAGCAGGCTCTTTTCCGGCGCGGCCTTGGAAAGCACGGAATAGTCCGTTACGGACATATTGCGCCTGGAAGCCGTGGTAGGCTTGAAGTTAATAATAGGCATTCGGTTTCACACTCCTCATGATGGCTTTGCGGGGAAATGCCGTTCCCCATCCTTGCCTCTGCGGTATTTCAGGCAGAGATTACATCATGCCTTCAAAGAATTCAATGTTTTTGCTGTCCTCTGTGAGGGTAACGACGGCCTTTTTCCAGGAACGGGTGTAGCCTTCGCTTCTGCCCTGGCGGCGAAATTTCCCCCTGACATGCAGTGTGTTCACCTTGTTGACCTTTACGCCGAACAGGTCTTCCACCGCTTTTGCAATTTCGATTTTTGTGGCATCCTTGGCAACTTCAAAGGTGTACCTTTTCGCGCCGATGCCGGCCATGCTTTTTTCGGTGATAATGGGGCGGACAACAATATCCTGTGCTGCCATTATGCATACACCTCCTCAATCTGAGCTACGGCATCCTTCAATACGATGAATTTGTCCGCATTAAGAATATCGTAGACATTCAAGGTGTTGGCCATTGCCGTCTTTACGCCGGGAATATTCGCGGCGGAAGCAATGATCTTTTCGTTCACCTCGGGGAGAACGATGAGGGCTTTTTTGCCCGCACCGAGCGCTTTGAGCATTGCCGCAACGGTTTTGGTCTTGTATTCTTCCAGTGAAATCCGGTCGAGCACGACGATCTCGTTGTCGATCACCTTGCTGGAAAGAGCGGATTTCATGGCGAGACGCCTGACCTTCTTATTCAAAGAATAGCTGTAGTCGCGCGGCTTGGGGGCAAACGCAATCCCGCCGTGTGTCCACTGCGGAGCGCGCGTGTAGCCCTGCCTTGCGTGACCGGTCCCCTTCTGCCTCCACGGTTTTCTGCCGCCGCCGGATACTTCCGCGCGGGTCAGCGCGGACTGTGTGCCCTGACGCTGGTTGGCAAGATAATTGACCACCGCGTCGTGCAGGACCTTGGCGTTGGGTTCAATTCCGAATATGGCGTCGGAAAGGTCGATTTGTTCCACTTCTTTGCCGGCCATATCAAGTACTGCTACTTTAGGCATTCCAATTCCTCCTTCCCTTACGCCTTAACGCTGTCATGGATGACCACTATGCCGCCGTTCGGACCGGGAACCGCACCCTTAATGGCGATCAGGTTGTTTTCGGCGTCCACCTTAACAACGGTCAAATTCTGAACGGTAACTCTTTCGGCACCCAGGTGGCCGGCCATTTTCAAGCCGGGGAACACTCTGGACGGAGACGAGCAGGCGCCGTTGGAACCGCCGTGGCGCGCAACCGGGCCGGAACCGTGGGTTTCCTTCAGCCGCTGGAAGTTCCAGCGCTTAATCACACCCGCGTAGCCTTTCCCCTTGCTGGTCGCGGTGACATCCACCTTGTCGCCGGCGGTGAAAGCATCCGCCTTGACAATGTCGCCCACATTGTAGGCGTTTGTGTCTTCCACCCTGAATTCGCGGAGCGTCTTCTTGGGGGCGACGTCCGCTTTTGCGAAGTGGCCCTTCATGGGCTTTTTCACCTTCTGCGGCTTCAGATCGCCGTAGCCCATCTGAACGGACGCATAGCCGTCGTTTTCAACCGTTTTTTTCTGTGATACAACACAGGGACCGGCTTCCACAACGGTAACGGGAACGACATTTCCCTTTTCGTCGAAGATCTGGGTCATGCCGATCTTCTTGCCGATAATACCTTTTTGCATGATTTTTACCTCCTGTGCAGGTTATTGGTTGGCGCTGCCAACTTGACCTCGGCCGCTGGTCGGTTCAATCAGAGTTTGATCTCTATTTCAACACCGGCGGGGAGCTCCAGGCCCATCAAAGCCTCTACGGTTTTGTTGGAGGGTCTGAGGATGTCGATAAGCCTCTTGTGGGTCCTCATCTCAAACTGTTCACGGCTGTCCTTGTACTTGTGAACCGCGCGCAGGATCGTGATGATCTGCTTTTCGGTCGGGAGCGGAACGGGTCCGGAAACCCTCGCGCCCGTGCGCTTTGCGGTCTGCACAATCTTTTCGGCCGACTGGTCCACCAGCTGATGATCGTACCCCTTGATTCTTATCCTGATTTTTTCTTTGACTGCCACTGTAATCGCCTCCTTATTGTAGTTGGCGGGCGGCGCTTTTTAAAACCCTTACACTGTGCCGGGTGTTCCTTCACAGTGCATTGAAAAACCGGATTCACTTCTGCAAGTGAAATCCGGGTTAAGGCATAAAAAACGTCTGAGCGCAAGCAGGGCGCGGCAGCAGAGTAACTTCGCCGCCCTGAACCCGTTTGCATGCTCAAAGTATCTGTCGCCCGGTTTAAAATCGGACATACTCCACGGAAAAACCGGCGTATTTCAGCCGCAACCTCCCGCTTCATCGCATATCTGTCGCAGTCATGCTTGATTATAATACCATAACTCCAGTCATAGCGCAAGATTTATTTTCTCTTTTTTGCTAAAATTTTCAAAAGTATTTTTGTGCAATATTTCAATTGCTCAGGGAGTTCTTTTTCGCGGCATGCAAAGGCGCCCCACCGCAGCGCGGCATACGGCGGCGGAGATCCCGCGCGCCGCGGAAGTCACGGTATAAGGCGACATTTCTCCCGAAACAAAAACCGCGGACGGCCCGTCCGTCTTTCCGATCACCGCCGCGGAGCAAAATCCGCAGCCATGGATTCTTTCCGGCCTGCCGTCTTTCCGCGCGGCTGCCGCAAGTCCTCCGGCCAGCAGCGCGGCCGAAACCGCCAGGATCAGTTTTTTCATCGTCTCGCCCTCCATGCCTGAATATTTTGTATTTATTATATCCAAAATCTGGCGAAAAAACAACCGCGGGAGAATTTCCCCCGCGGTTGCTCCGTGTTTACGGACTTGTCCGAACTCTTACAGCTCTCTCTATTTATATATATCTATATATATCAGTATGCTTTGCCCCAGTAAACCATCGACTGCGCGGGCTTTCCGCAGCAGACACAGGTGCCGGACAGATGCTCCTGCTCAAACGGCATGCAGCGGGAGGAAACGCCGGCAGCTTCCTTGAGCTTTTCCTCGCAGGCCGGGTCGCCGCACCACATGGCCTTGATGAAGCCGGGCCGGTTGTCCGCGAGGTCCTTCAGCTCCTCCATGTTCAACGCCGTGTAGGTCATGCTTTCGCGGCGGGCAAGCGCTTTTTCGTAAATGCCCCTTCGCACTTCCTCCAGCTGGGCTTCGACCGCTTGTTCCAGCTCGTCGAGCGGAACGAAGATCTTTTCGCGGTCGCTGCGGCGGACCAGGACGCACTGGTTCTTTTCCATGTCCTTCGGGCCGATTTCCAGGCGGAGCGGAACGCCCTTCATTTCATACTGCGCAAATTTCCAGCCCGGGGTCTGGTCGGAATCATCCACCCGGACACGGAAACGCTTTTTCAGAAGGTCGCGCAGCTCATAGGCTTTGTCAAGAACGCCGGGCTTGTGCTGCGCAATGGGCAGAATGATGACCTGAACGGGCGCGACGGCGGGCGGGAGAACCAGGCCGTTGTCGTCGCCGTGGGTCATGATAATGCCGCCGATGATGCGGGTGCTCATGCCCCAGGAGGTCTGGAACGGATGGCAGAGCGAATTGTCCCTGCCGGCAAACGTGATGTCGAACGCGCGGGCAAAGCCGTCGCCGAAGTAATGGCTGGTGCCGGACTGCAGCGCCTTGCCGTCGTGCATCATCGCTTCGATGGTATAGGTGGCCTCCGCCCCCGCGAATTTTTCCTTGTCGGTTTTGCGGCCCTTGATGACCGGGATGGCAAGCTCGTTTTCACAGAAATCGGCGTAAACATTCAGCATTTGCTCGGTTTCCGCTTTGGCTTCCTCCGCGGTTTCGTGCATGGTGTGGCCCTCCTGCCAGTGGAATTCCACCGAACGCAGGAACGGGCGGGTCGTCTTTTCCCAGCGCACCACGGAGCACCACTGGTTGTAAAGCATCGGCAGGTCGCGCCAGGAGTGAATCACCTTCGCATAGTAATCGCAGAACAGCGTTTCGGAGGTCGGGCGGACGCAGAGCCTTTCCGGCAGCTTCTCGCTGCCGCCCATGGTCACCCAGGCGACCTCCGGCGCAAAGCCCTGCACGTGATCCTTTTCCTTATTCAAAAGGCTTTCGGGAATGAACATCGGCATGGATACATTTTCATGGCCGAGCTCCTTGAAGCGCGCGTCGAGAATCCGCTGAATGTTTTCCCAGATCGCCCAGCCGTAAGGCTGAATCACCATGCAGCCGCGCACGCTGGTGTAATCCATAAGCTCCGCTTTTTTTACAATATCAGTGTACCATTTGGCAAAATCCTCCTCCATGGGAGTAATTGCCTCCACCATCTTTTTTTGTTCCGCCATTGTCATGGCCTCCTTAATCATGGTTTGCGGGGTCGGGGGACAGGCACAGCCAACCCGCTGTCCTTTCCGGGAAAGGGCAGCGGGTCAAAAAACAGATTCGATCCTGGATTCCCCCCATAATAAGCTGTGCC
>JAAYUL010000102.1 GCA_012517675.1 Clostridiales bacterium
CCGGTCTGCAGGGAAATCTACGCGGACATCATCACTCCCATTTCCCTGCTCCGCAAGCTTTCGGCCGTCAGCAGCCGCTACTACCTGCTGGAAAGCGTTGAGGGCGGCGAAAAATGGGGGCGCTATTCCTTTCTGGGCTACGACCCCATTCTGCGCGCGACCTGCGACAACGGCGCTGTCACCGTGGAACAGGACGGAACCGCGCGCACGGTGAAAACCGCGAAGCCGCTGGACGTTGTCCGTGAAATCCTGGCCCGGTACAAGGCCCCGAAAATTGAAGGGCTTCCCCCCTTCACCGGCGGCTTTGTGGGGTATTTTGCCTACGCCATGCTGGCTTATGCGGAGCCGACGCTCTCCATCAAGCGGGGCGAATTTCACGATTTCGACCTGATGCTGTTCGACCGGGTCATCGCCTACGACCACCTCAAGCAGAAAATCTGCATCATCGTCAACATGAAAACGGACCGGCTGATGGAAAATTACGGCCGCGCCATGGCGGAACTGGAAACCATGGCCGCCCTGATCCGTTCCCCGGAGCTCCCCGCCGTTCCGAAGGTGGACCTCACCTCGGACTTTCAGTGCAACGTCTCCAAAGAGGAGTACGCCTCCATGGTGGAGCGCACCCGGGAGTATATCCGCGGCGGCGACATCTTCCAGGCGGTGATTTCCCGCCGGTTTTCGGCCGGCTTCCGCGGCAGCCTGATCAACGCCTACCGGGTGCTGCGCACGTCGAACCCCTCCCCCTACATGGTGTTCCTGAAGGCGGACGGCGCCGAGCTGATCTGTTCCTCGCCGGAAACGCTCGTGCGGCTCAAGGACGGCAGGCTGACCACCTTCCCGGTGGCGGGCTCACGACCGAGGGGCGCCACCGACGAGGAGGACAAAGCGCTGGAAGCGGACCTTCTGCAGGATGAGAAGGAGCTTTCCGAACACAACATGCTGGTGGACCTGGGGCGCAACGACCTGGGGCGCATCTCCGAATTCAACTCCGTCACCGTCACGGAATACATGATGATCCACCGCTATTCCAAAATCATGCACATCTGCTCCCAGGTGGAAAGCGATATCCGCGCCGGAGAGGACGGCTGCTCCGCCATCGAAGCGGTCCTGCCGGCGGGCACGCTTTCCGGCGCGCCGAAAATCCGCGCGTGCCAGATCATCGACGAGCTGGAAAGCGAGCCGCGCGGCGTTTACGGCGGCGCGCTCGGCTACCTCGACTTCACCGGGAACATGGACACCTGCATCGCCATCCGCATGGCGGTCGCGCAGAACGGCAGGGTGGATGTTCAGGCGGGGGGCGGCATCGTCGCCGACAGCGTGCCGGACAACGAGTACGCGGAATCCGCCAACAAGGCCGCCGCCGTCATGAACGCCATCCGCAGCGCCGGGGAGGTGGAACTGTGATTTTGCTCATCGACAATTACGACAGCTTTTCCTACAACCTGGTCCAGCTCGCGGGCTCCATCAACCCCGACATCCGCGTCGTCCGCAACGACGCCGTGAGCGCGGACGAAATCGAATCGCTCCGCCCCTCCCACATCATTTTGTCCCCCGGCCCCGGGTACCCGAAGAACGCGGGGGTCTGCGAGGAGGTCGTGCGGCGGCTGGAGGGAAAGGTCCCGATTCTGGGCGTTTGCCTGGGGCATCAGGCCATCTGCGAGGTGTACGGGGCCGAAATTGCCCGGGCCCGCCGGCTGATGCACGGCAAAAAGAGCACCCTTGCCGTCGACACGGACTGCCCGGTCTTCCGGGGACTGCCCGGAAAGATCGAGGCCGCGCGGTACCACTCGCTGATCGCGAAAGCGGACACCATCCCCGCCTGCCTGAAGGTCACGGCCGCCGACGGCGACGGCGAGGTCATGGCGGTGCGGCACCGCGAGTTCCCCACCTTCGGCCTTCAGTTCCACCCGGAGTCCATCCTCACCCCGCTCGGGCGCGTCATGATGGAAAACTTTTTAGCTCTGTCATGTTACCGGAAATGACTTTAACCATAAAAACGACTGTGAAGGGAGAGTATACTATGATACAGCAAGCGATTAAAATTGTGATGGAGGGAAAAGACCTCGACTTTGAAACCGCGAAGGCGGTCATGGGGGAAATGATGGACGGCACCGCCACGCAGGCGCAGATGGGGGCGTTTCTGGCCGCCATGCGCATGAAGGGCGAATCCATCGACGAAATCACCGCGTGCGCCACCGTCATGCGCGAAAAGGGCGTAAAAATCAGCCCCGTGCGCCCGGTGATGGACATTGTCGGCACGGGCGGCGACGAGGTGGGCACGTTCAATATTTCCACCACCTCCGCCTTTGTGGTCGCCGCCGGCGGCGTGCCCGTGGCAAAGCACGGCAACCGCAGCGTTTCCAGCAAAAGCGGTGCGGCCGACGTGCTGGAACGCCTCGGCGTGAAGATCGGCCTGTCCGCGGAGCAGAACGAAGCCGTGCTGAATCAATGCGGCCTGTGCTTCATGTTCGCCCCCGTGTACCACTCCTCCATGAAATACGCCGCCCCCGTGCGCAAAGAGATGGGCGCGCGCACCATTTTCAACATTCTCGGACCTTTGGCCAACCCCGCCGGAGCCACCATGCAGCTGCTGGGCGTTTACAGCCCGAAGCTGGTGGAACCGCTGGCGCAGGTTCTGGCAAACCTCGGCGTGGTGCGCGGCCTCGCGGTCTGCGGCGACGGCCTGGACGAAGCCACCCTGACCGGCGTGAACAAGGTGTGCGAAATCCGTTTCGGCGAGCTCACCTCCTACGAGCTCACCGCGGCCGACGCGGGACTCCCCCCGTGCCGGCTGGAGGACATCCTCGGCGGCTCGCCGGAGGACAACGCCACCATCACCCTCGACATTCTCTCCGGCAAAAACAAAGGCGCCATGCGCGACACCGTCGTCCTCAACGCCGCCCTCGCGCTCTACCTCGGGATCGACGACATCAAGCTGAAAGACTGCGTAACGCTCGCCGGCGAACTGCTCGACAGCGGGAAGGCAATGGCCAAACTGGAAGAGTTCCGGAAGCTGACGCAAGAGGTGTGAACCATGATTCTTGACACCATCGCGCAGTCCACCCGCAAGCGCGTGGAGGCGGCCAAGCGGGAGCTTTCCCCCGAACAGTGCCGCCGCGCCGCGCTCGGCATGGAAAGGAACACCGGGTTCCCGTTTGAAGCAGCGCTGGCGCGCCCGGGAATCCATTTTATCTGCGAAGTAAAAAAAGCCTCCCCCTCCAAAGGGCTGATCGCCCCCGACTTCCCCTACCTCGACATCGCCCGCGAATACGAAGCGGCGGGCGCGGCGGCGATTTCGGTCCTGACCGAGCCGGAATTTTTTCTCGGCGAAAGCCGCTACCTCGGCGAAATCGCCGCGCAAGTCTCCGTGCCGGTCCTGCGCAAGGATTTCATTCTGGACGAATACCAGATTTACGAGGCCAAGCTGCTGGGCGCGTCCGCCGTTCTGCTGATCTGCGCGCTGCTCGGCGGCGATACGGTCCGGGAATACCTCGGGCTCTGCAACCGGCTGGGCCTTTCGGCTCTGGTGGAAGCGCACGACGAATCGGAAATGAAAGCCGCCGTTTCCGCCGGCGCCCGCGTCATCGGGGTGAACAACCGGAACCTGAAAGACTTCACCGTGGACCTTTCAAACAGCGCCCGGCTCCGCGCGCTCGCTCCGCCCGAGGTCCTCTTCGTGGCCGAAAGCGGCATCCGGACCGCCTCGGACGTCGCCGCGCTCCGGGCCCGCGGCGTGAACGCCGTTCTGATCGGCGAAACCCTGATGAAAGCCCCGGACAAAAAGAAGATGCTCCGCGAACTGCGGGGCGAATCCGAAAATGAAAGCGATATCAATGAGAAAGGAGCAGGCAAATCCCATGGTTAAAATCAAAATCTGCGGCCTGACCCGCCCGGAGGACGTTGAGGCCGTCAACCGCTACAAGCCCGACTATGTCGGCTTTGTGTTCGCCGAAGGGAGCCCCCGCCGGGTGACGCCCGAACAGGCGGCGGCCATGAAAGCCGCGCTCGACCCCGACATTGCCGCCGTGGGCGTGTTTGTCAACGCGCCGATGGAAACCATCGTTTCCCTTTGCCGCTCCGGCGTGATCGATATGGTCCAGCTCCACGGCGACGAAGGAGAGGACTACCTGAACGCGCTGAAGCAGTCCGTTGCGAACCCCGTCATCCGCGCGGTGCGGGTGCAATCGGCGGAGCAGATCGCCGCCGCCGACCGTCTTCCCTGCGACGCCCTTCTGCTCGACGCCTGCTCCGGAGAAGCTTACGGCGGAACGGGAAAAACCTTCGACCGCTCGGTCATCCCCGCCCTGCGACATCCGTTCTTCCTGGCGGGCGGACTGGACGCCGGAAATATTTTGCAGGCGATCCGGGACTGCCGCCCCGCGTGCGTGGACGTTTCCAGCGGCGTGGAAACCGACGGCGTAAAGGACCCCCGGAAAATTCTCGCCGTCGTTGAGCTGGTCCGCAACAGCGAAATCAATTTCGACACCAAAAAAGGCCGGTTCGGCACGTTCGGCGGGCAGTATATCCCCGAAACGCTGATGCCCGCCGTGCAGGAGCTGGAGCAGGCTTACCGCCATTACCGGAACGACCCCGCGTTTCAGAAGGAGCTGAACGACCTGCTGGCCAACTACGCGGGCCGCCCCTCCCTGCTTTACTACGCCGAAAAGATGACCCGGGACCTGGGCGGCGCGAAGATTTACCTGAAGCGGGAGGATTTGAACCACACCGGCTCCCATAAGATCAACAACGTGCTCGGCCAGGTGCTGCTTGCCAAAAAGATGGGCAAAAAGCGCGTCATCGCGGAAACGGGGGCCGGCCAGCACGGCGTGGCCACCGCCACCGCCGCCGCCCTGATGGGTCTGGAGTGTGAAATCTTCATGGGCAAGGAGGACACCGACCGCCAGGCGCTCAACGTGTTCCGCATGGAGCTGCTCGGCGCCAAGGTCCACCCGGTAACCAGCGGCACCATGACGCTGAAGGACGCCGTCAACGAGACCATGCGCGAATGGACCCGGCGTGTGGACGACACCCTGTACGTACTCGGCTCGGTCATGGGCCCGCATCCGTTCCCCACCATCGTCCGCGACTTTCAGAAGATCATCGGAACGGAGATCAGGCAGCAGATCCTGAAGGCCGAGGGAAGGCTGCCGGACGCGCTCATCGCGTGCGTGGGCGGCGGTTCCAACGCCATGGGCACCTTCTACGAATTCATCGGCGACAAAGAGGTCCGTCTGATCGGCTGCGAGGCCGCCGGGCACGGCATCGACACACCGAAAAACGCCGCGACCATCGCGACCGGCTCCGTCGGTGTTTTCCACGGCATGAAATCCCTCTTCTGCCAGGACCATTACGGCCAGATCGCCCCGGTGTATTCCATCTCCGCCGGGCTCGACTACCCCGGCATCGGCCCGGAGCACGCGCTGCTTTACGCAACGGGGAGGGCGCGGTATGTTCCCGTCACCGACAACGAGGCGGTCGACGCGTTTGAATACCTCTCCCGCACCGAGGGCATCATTCCCGCCGTGGAATCCGCCCACGCGGTCGCGTATGCCCGAAAGCTGGCCCCAACCATGGGGAAAAACCAGATCATCGTGATCACTGTTTCCGGACGGGGCGACAAGGACGTTGCCGCCATCGCCCGTTATCGGGGGGTAAATATCCATGATTAAGATTCAAAACGCATTTGAACACGGAAAAGCCTTTATCGCCTTCGTGACGGGCGGCGACCCCACGCTGGAAGTCACGGAGCAGCTCATTCCCGCCATGGCGGAGGCGGGCGCCGACCTCATCGAAATCGGCGTGCCGTTTTCCGACCCGATCGCCGAGGGCGTCGTCATTCAGGACGCCAACGGGCGCGCCCTTTCCGCCGGATGCACCACCGACAAGCTGTTCGACCTGGTGGCGCGGGTCGCCCCGAAGGTGAACGTTCCGCTTGTCTTTCTCACCTACCTGAACCCCATTTTCACCTACGGAAAGGAAAAATTTATGCGGCGCTGCGCGGAAAGCGGAATCTCCGGGCTGATTATTCCCGACATGCCGTTCGAGGAAAAAGACGAACTGAAATCCGTCTGTGCCGGGTACGGCGTGGACATCATTTCCATGATCGCCCCCACCTCTCATGAGCGCATTTCCATGATCGCGCGGGAAGCCTCCGGCTTCGTCTACTGCGTTTCCTCCCTCGGCGTCACCGGGGTCCGCGGCAAAATCACCACGGACGTCGCCGGCATGGTACAGCTGGTCAAAGCGGCCTCCGGCGTGCCCGCCGCGGTGGGCTTCGGCATTGCCGAGCCGGAGCAGGCCAAAGCCATGGCGTCCCTTTCGGACGGCGCCATTGTGGGAAGCGCCATCGTCAAGCTGGTGGCGCGGTACGGAAAGGACTGCGCCGGCCCGGTCTGCGATTACATCCGTTCCATGAAGCAGGCCGTTCTGGAAGCATAAACAGCAAGCGCCATAAAAAAGGCTTTCCGCCGCAGAACAAAACTGCGGTGGAAAGCCTTTTTCGCGCCATGCCTCGTCCTATCCCAAGGATACAAAAGTCCGGTTCAGGCTTTCGCATCCCTCGGGGCGCCGTAAATCACACGGGCCGGATATCCTGGTTATAATTGCCGAAGCCGTGGCCGAACAGCGTGAGCCCGCCCGCATTTGCCGCGTTCACGGACCGCAGCTTGCGCAGGCCGCACTGATTCCAGTTTGCGAACCACCACTCCGGCGTATAAAGACCGCGCACCTCGCCGAAGTCGCCGGGACTGGTCCACGAGCCGGGCCGCGTGTCGTTGAAATAGAAAGAAAGATCGCTCGGCCAGTTTTCCGCCACGCCGGGCGCCTCCGAGGAAATCTCCATGGAAATCTGTATTTCCCGCGGAACCTGCCCCTCTTTCAGGTAGTTCGGCAGCCGGTACTCCACAAAACCGGAATTGCACCAGAGAATGCCGGCATTCACGCGCTGGGGGTCGTCGAAATAACGCGAATGCCCGCCGCTCCGATCAGCGTTTCCGTCGTTGCAATTCCGCAGGTGGGCTTGGCCTGATACCCCGTGTACTGAACCTCTGATTTTTCAAACAAGGTCAAGTTCATTATTTGCTTAATAACACGAAGAGCGCAAACTCTCCGGAAAAAATAAGGTCTTTGAAAATCAGACCCTTTGCCCGGCCCCGATTTACCTCATTGATGCCCGTCGTCCGAGCAAAGCCTGAAACGCAGCACATGAAACGACTGCTTCCTCAAACGGACCGTGCATTCGCTGAAAGCCCCCGGAACCACCGGCAGCGCCTTCGGCAGAACCGCGTTGGGGTTGTCGAACGTATTGCGCGCCTGTAGGTCGCCGTCGAGGCAGAGATGCTCCAGCATGGCAAGGCGGCCGAACGAACGCAGCTCCAGCTCCAGTTCCATCTCCTCCCGATCGATATTCAGGCAGAAAACCGTCACCGTACCGTCTTCGGGGCGGTACACGGCGGTCTGGTACAGCAGCGGGGTTTCGCCGTAACGGCTTTCCTCCACGGGCACCTTTGCCACGGGCTTCAGCACCGTGCCGCGGCCGTAGCGGGAAAGGTACAAAAACGGATAAAAGATGCTCTGCTTGAGCACGCGCCCGCCTTTTTCCGTAAAAACAGGCGCGATCACATTGACCAGCTGCGCCAGACAGGCGATTTTCACACGGTCGGCATGGTTCAGAAGCGTCATGCCCATGCCGGCAACCACAAGGGCGTCCAGCAGCGAATACCGGTCCTCCAGAATATCCGGCGCTTCCATCCAGTCCCGCCGCTCCTGTTTCTGCTGATACCAGACATTCCATTCGTCGAAAGAGAAATACAGGTCCTTTTTCCCCCGTTTCAGCGCCTTTACATAGTCCGCGGTGCCGGAAAGGGTGTTGATGAACCGGTCCATGTCCACAAAGGAAGCCAGAAAATCAAAATCATTGCCTTCGTTTTCATAATAGCGGTGCAGGGAAATATAATCCACATCATGATACGTATGCTCCATGACCTTCCGGTCCCACTCCGGGTACGACCTTTGCAGGGGGGAGGCGCTTCCGCACGCCACAAGCTCAATGCTGTCGTCGACCCATCGCATGATTTTTGCCGTTTCCACCGCCTTTTTGCCGTAATCATCCGCATCCAGGTGGCAGATCTGCCATTCGCCGTCCATTTCGTTGCCGATGCACCAGAGCTTGATGTTCATCGGTTCCGGGTGGCCGTATTGTTTGCGCAGGTCGCTCCAGTAAGTGCCGCCGCGGAAATTGCAGTATTCCACCAGCTCGCCGGCTTCTTTGGGCGTACCGGTGCCCATGTTGACCGCACCCATGATCTGAGCCCCGGATTTTTTGCTCCAGTCATAAAATTCATCGATTCCAAACCGGTTGCTCTCAACGGTTCTCCACGCCAGGTCAAGGCGGCGGGGGCGGTTCTCCTTCGGGCCGATTCCGTCCTTCCAGTCATAGCCGGAAAGGAAATTCCCGCCCGGGTACCGCACATGGGACAGATTCAGCTCCCGGACCAGCTGTATCACATCCGTGCGGAAGCCGTCGCCGTCCGCCCGCGGATGGCCCGGCTCATAGATGCCCGAATAAATGGCGCGTCCCAGATGCTCCAGAAAAGAGCTGAACAGGCGGTCATCCGTTTCCGCGACCCGAAAGTCTTTTTCCATGTGTATTGTTGCGTTTTTCATCCGTACAATCCTTTCCGTATCCATAGAAATCGGCCATTGAAGCCGCCGGCGGCAATCGATTCCAGATGGGGCCGCCGAAATGCTTTTCATTAAGTTATTGCTTCATGATATCTATTTTCCTTCTATCAGCGTGATGCTATCACATTTCGCCGTTGTCAGTCAAGGGATTTTTGAAAATTCCCGATCGGGCCCATCGTTGGGAATAACAGTTCTGATTGACATACCGCGCCATTCCCCGAACGCTCCAAGTGGCCCATGTCGGTATTCCCCGCCGCCGTTGCGCGGGAAAACAGCCCAGGCCCGCTTTTTCGAAAGCGGGCCTGGGCTGCAATGACCCGGTCTTATGGGTCATCCTGATGGAACAGCTCTTCCACGGAATCATCGTAGTCCCCCGGTTCTGCCGGGGGCCGATTTGAATTTGCGGGACGCCCGGGCCGCCGTTGTTTCCGATTCATCACAAACAGCAAAAACACGCCGGCCGCAGCCATCAGCAGCTGGGCAATTCCCGGCTTTGCATCGCCCGCCAGCGCATTGAGAAACGGCGCAAACGGGAAGTAGTATACGGTCGAGTCCGTTTGTACCGAGAGGTCTCCGCCGCGCCGGGTCGTGTGCCCGCTGTGCAGGATTCCATTCTCATCCCGAAAGGTATAATCCAGCGACCACTCGTAGCGCTGCCCGGCGGGCTTTCCGTCGTCCGCGCCGCCGACCCGGCGCGTTGAAACGCGGGCGGCCGCGGTTTCTCCAAAGAAAAACAGCGCCATATGCAGCGCGGCCAGAAACACCAGCGCCGCTCCCACCGCCGAAACGGCGATTCTCCAGAAAAGATTCGACTTTTTCGACCGGTTCGTTTTCTTCGTCATCCTTCCGCCCGAAACTACCATTACCGACTTCCCCGCTGCAAATGCCGGGTACGCTCCATGACGCGCTGTTCGATCTGCGGATAGTTTTCCGCCGTGCAGAACAACGCGATATTATCCATCAGCCCGCTCCGGATCAAAATGGTGCGGCTGCGCGGTTTATATTTGACCCTTGTGACGCGGCTCCACCGGATAAACACCTCCTGCCGCGACTGCGCCAGCATTCCGGCGCCCGCCACGGCCGGTTTCCCGGAAAAAAGCCCGAGGAGGACCGTCAGCGTGTTGACGATCCGGTTCTTTTTCGCCTGCCGCTCCTGTGTGCGGCAGACAACGCCCTTTCCGTCCAGAACAAATTCGGCGTCGTACCGGCCGCGGTAAAGCGCCAGCAGAAACAGCCAGGTCAGAAACAGCAGCACCGCGAGAATTCCCAAAATAGAAAGCGCATACACGATTTCACCGGTCGTCAGCCACAGGATCGCCGCCAGAAGACCGAAGGGAACGCCGACGGCGATTCCCAGCTGTTTTAAAATAACCGCTTTTTGGAAAATCGGCACGCTGATTTTCCAGCAGACAATCGCATCGCCCATTTTGCCCCTCCTGTTCGGCAGCCGGTCTCATTGTGTGATCCGGCTTAATAATATCCGTTCATAATGTCGCGGAAAGCGTTTATGAAAATCCCTCCGGCTATGATCCACAAGATCAGCGAAATGGCGCAGAGGATCAGGGCGGCCCGCGAAAAGTTCCGCTTGTTGAGGTTGACCGCGCTGCCGAAGCTCCAGACGAAAAGCAGAATCACATTGACAAAAGGGAGCATCATCAACAGGAACATGCCGATATACTGCCCCACGCGCAGCGGCTCAACAAACGGCTGCGGCGGCGGATAGGTCCGGCTCTGCGGCGGCGCGTACGCCGGGGCAGCCGGAACAGGGGAAAACGGAGGCGGCGCCGGATTGGGATTCACCGGCTGAGCCGGAGCCGGGCGGGCCGCCGCCCGCTCCGCTTCGCCGTGAACCGGTTCCGCTTCAATTTTCGCACCGCAGCCATTACAGAACCTCGCACCGTCGGGAAGTTGTTTTCCGCATTTTTCACAAAACATGATCGATTCCTCCTTTTACCTCACTTGATTTTCGCACCGCATTCGGGGCAGAACACAGAATCCTCCGGCAAAACCGCGCCGCAGGAAGGGCAGACCTTCTCCGGGCCGGCCGCCGGCGGAGCGGCCGGGGGCGCTGCCGGCTTTTCGGGTGCGGGAACCGGCGCTTTCGCCGCGCGCTCGGCGGGCTGCACCGAAGGCGCGGGCGCGGCGGCCTTTGGCTCCGCCTGCTTTGCGGCAGGCTGCACCGGGGCAGCGATCCGGCCCTCGTTCTGCACCGGGACAGCGGTCAAACCGCCGTACGCCAGCTTTGACAAAAGCGGAAGGTTCGCGTCCTTTCCGTGCAGGCTGCGCCATACGGCTACCACACAAAGCGCGACGCAGGCAACAGAAAGCGCGCCTGAGACAATGGAGTCCGCCTGGCTCATTGCGGACTGCGCCCTGTAAATCCTGACCCAGCCGAAAAACCGCGCGAGCCCGCCGAAAATCCAGTCCGCGACCAGAACGGTCAGCGAATAGGCAACGGTCAGCAAAAGCGCCTGCATCGCCTGCCGGTTCAGCCATTCATCCTTTTCCGCCAGCAGCGCAAATCCCGCGACCAGCAGCACCGCCACCGGCTGTTGCAGCGCCGTGAAGAGAAACGCGATCACGGCGATCGCGGCCAGATTCAAACCGAATTTTCCTTTTGTCATCCATCCATACTCCCTTTCCTGTGTTCCTGCGGGCGCCCGCCCCGGGCGTCCCGATCAAAGCTGCTTCCACTCATAGACGTAATAGGTGCCGATGGAATACGTCCCGTTGAATATCGTCCGTATGGCGATTTGTTCCCCCTCCTCGCGGCCCGCGCGGTACGACGCGCTGACCGTTTCGCCGACTGACTTCCAGCCGCTGCCTTTGTTCAGCTGAAACGAGCTTTTCCCGGCCGCGTTTACAAATCCCGGGTAACCGGCGCGGACATAGCCGGGCTGCACCTCCGGCGGCTGAAATTGCGCATAGGCGCCATAGCTCCAGCTGAAAAACGAAACATTTTTGTCCGTCAGCGCAAGCGAAAGCTTCAGGGTAATGGTCTGGTCCGCATAGAACAGTTCCGGCGGGCTGCTGATCGTGGCTTTCGCCGCCATGGTTTCGCCATGCTTCATGGGCGGCGTGTACCAGCTGTCGCTTTTCCCCACGTAGGTGCTTCTCCCGGAATAGCTGCCCGTGGAGCAGGTCATCTCATGGCGGTACACGTTTTTTCCGGCGTCCGTGTCCTTGTTGTACTGTTCCAGCTTCTCCTTCTGGTCGTAATTGACGGTTTTCACCAACACCCAGGCGTAACCGCCGCCTGAAAATTTCACCTTGCTCTTATAGCCTTTTTTCTCCAGCCACGTGTAAAACTCGCCCCGGTTTTTCGCGCCGAGCCGGAACCATTCGCGGATGGCCTCGTTGAGGTTTTCCTCCGCGCTTTCTCCCAGGCTGAGCACGGGCATTTCGCCGCCGAACATGTCGAGAATGATTTTGCGCACGGCAAACAGGCTTCTCAGCCGGTCCTGCACGTCCGTGCGAATGATGTTTGTGCCGGTGTCGAACCCGTAGCTGCCCCGTTTCAGAAGGCCGGCCGTTTGAAAGCCCTCGATGATCTTCAAACATTCCGTTTCCTTTTCCCGGATTTCCTTCTCGTTTGCCAGCCGCTTTTCAAACATTTTTCTCAGGTTCTGCTCCGCTTTGTCGGCAAGCTTTCGGCTGAGCGTTTTATCCTGGTCCAGCTCGGCGCGGGTACAGTGGTTGACCGCGCAGTATTCGTTTTTGGCTTCGTCCTGCAGCCGGATGAGATAGTCGCGAAGCTGGGTCGAACACATCGTGGCCCAGTCGTCGTCGCTGATGGACGAAGCACCGGTGCTTTGGGCTTCCTTGATGTAATTCCGATACGCGCAGTCCAGCTCGTATTCCTTCCAGCTCGCGATGCCGGCGTCCACAATTTCCACGGTGGCCTGCATGGCCCTGCCGGCGGGAAAATACCCGATAAAGGCGGACGCCAGCTCTTTCGCCGCGTTTTCGTAATTGCCGTCATAAATCTGGATCGCCCCTTTGGTCAGTCCGGTGGCGATGGCCGCCCCTTTCCCGGTGATGTTTTTCATAAAGGCGTCTTCCAGCTTCAGATGCTTGAGCAGCGCGTTTGCCGCCATTTCTGAGCATTTGACCCCGTAGCCGGCCGCGTCGCCCTGTTCCGCCGAAACCAGCAGGGTCCCGAAATCGGTTTCCTTGGCAATGGAGCGCAGCAGCTTGCCCTGCATGCTCTTGTCCGTAATCCCCATTTTTTCAAAGGTTTCCGTGAACATATCTCCGAGCTTATCGATCAGAGCCGCGTTCGTTTCCTCGTCTTCCCAGGTCTGCGCCGCCATTTTGTTCGCGTACAGCTTGATTTTTTCTTCGTCGTCTTTCAGCCGTATGGCGGCGTAATCGGTAAAATGGCTGGTCTGGAACGTGATTTGCCCGCTGCCGATCTTCGTGATGTCGGGGAAGATATACTCCCAGTCGGTTCCGTTATAATACGCCGCAAGATAATCGTCCGCGTTTTCCGCCGAAACGCTCCCGCCGTCCGGAATCTGAAGCGTTACCGTCACGGAACGGCCCAGCCAGACGGTTTCGTCTTTTTGGCCTTCCGTCGTAATGCGGACGGGAGTCCCCACAAACGCAAACGCTTCGTCCGCGCTTTTTTCGGCTTCCTCCTTCGACAGCACCTTCATGGTCAGCGCAGTCTTCTTGTCGAACGTGTTCGCCGGAAGCGTAAGCTGCCACCCCGTTTTCGAAAGGTTGCCCACGGCGGCCTTCTGATCCGGCTGAATGGTCTGTTCGGTGACCGACCCCTTTCCAAACGGGTCGCTTCCCCCCAGCACGCGCGGCAAAAACACGATTCCCAGCGCGGCCGCCAGCACGGCGGCGGCCGCCGGAATCAGAATCTTCATCGGCACCTTTCCGGATTTTCTTCCGGCGGGCGCGGCGGCAGGCTGTGGGGGCTGCTGCTGCGCCGGATTCTGCGGCCTGAAAATTTCAGCGCCGCACTTTTTGCAGAATTTTGCGCCGTCCGAAATTTCAGCGCCGCATTTTTTACAGAATCGAGACATGAATCATTCCTCCCCGGTCAAAAAAGCGTACGGGCTCCCTTTTCCCGCCGCCTGTTCGGATCGGCGGCCCCGCCCGGATCGGTGTCAGGGCAGGCGGCTGCCATGGTATTGGATTTTCATATGCAATTCGTTTCGGAACAAGCGTATCGCCTCACGGCAGTCCGCTTCCGAACAGAAA
>JAAYUL010000103.1 GCA_012517675.1 Clostridiales bacterium
AAATTGTCGCGGCCGTTACGGGGACGGACGAGGAAAACCTGGTGATCTGCCAGATTGCGAAGGTGAACTTCCACATTCGGAAAACGATCGCGCGCGTTAACAACCCGAAAAATATCGCGATGTTCCGCGCCCTTGGGATCGACCGGATCGTGTGCAGCACGGAAGTGATCTCAAATATGATGGAGTACGAGCTGGACCGGGGGGACTGCCGCATTGTGCAGACGCTGGAGCGGGGCGACACCCTTCTGGCCGAAATGACGGTCAAGCCGGTCAACCCATGGGTCAACCGGAAAATCAAGGACCTTCGGCTGCCGTCGGAATGCGTGATCATGTCGGTCCTGCACGAGGGGAAGGTCATTTTCCCGCGGGGCGACACCGAAATTTCGGCGGAAGACAAGGTGCTGTTCATTACCAGCCGGCCGGTTTTCGACAGGATTGCGAAAGAGCTGATCAAATATGAAAATTAAGAAAAACACAATCTCCGGAATGGGAACGGAGCTTCTCGGGGTGGCGGCCTACCTCGCCCTCCTCTATTTTCTGGCGCTGACTCTGAGGTGAAACGATGCAAAACAGTACGCTGCATAACTTTGAAATCATCAGCTATTACACGGGGTACATCATTCTGGGGACCGCCGTCCTGATGGCGATCCCCATCCTGACCGCGCTGGCCTTCGCGGAGTGGGACCCCCTGTGCGACTTTGTCATCAGCATGTCGCTGACCATGCTCGTCGGCATCCTGCTGATTTTTTTGGGCAGGCAGACCCGCGCGCGGCGGGCCGACGTTCAGTGGAAGCACGGCTTTGTGATCGCGTCGCTCTCATGGATTTTCCTCACGGCGCTCTGCGCGGTTCCGTACCGGCTGAGCGGGCATTCGGCGTCTTTCCTGGATTCCTGCTTCGATGTGATGAGCGGCTTTACCACCACCGGGCTGGTCCTGACGCAGGACCTCGACCATCTTTCCAACGCCCTGAACATGTGGCGGCATCTGCTGACGTTTATCGGCGGGCAGGGGATGGTGGTTCTCGCCCTGACCTTTCTGGCGAAAGGTACGAACGGGGCCTACCGGCTTTATGTCGGGGAAGCGAAGGATATTGAGCTGGTGCCCAATGTGAAGGGCACGGCCAGAATCATCTGGAAGATCAGCTTCATTTATCTTGCGGTCGGCACCGCTGCGCTCTGGCTCGACGGGCTCCTGATCGGCCTGAAGCCGGTTTCCGCTTTTCTTCACGCCCTGTATATGTTCGAGTCGTCCTGGAGCACGGGCGGGTTCGCCCCCATGACGCAGAACATCATGTATTACCACAGCCTTTCCTATGAAATCATCACCATTGTCATTTTTGTTCTCGGTTCTTTCAACTTCGGCCTGCATTACGCGGTCTGGCAGGGAAACAGAAAAGAGCTGTTCAAAAACATTGAGATCCGAAGCTTTTTCATCACCTCCACGGCGGCCTGTCTGATGGCGCTTGCCTGGCTGATGAAGCGGGGCGTTTATCCCGATGCGCTTTCCGCCTTCCGGCGGATTGTCTTCAATGTGCTTTCCGCCCACACCACAACGGGGCTGGGCAGCATTTACGCAAGACAGTTTGCCCTGGACTGGGGCGATTTCGGCATCATGGTGATGGTCATCGTCATGCTGATCGGCGGTTCGGCCTGTTCCACGGCCGGCGGGTTCAAGGGCCTTCGGGTCGGGGTGATCATGAAAGGCATTGTGAAGGAAGTTAAAAAGCTTTTAACGTCGGAAAGAAATTTAAGGGTCTACAAGTTCCATTATATCAAGGAGCAGCCTCTGAGCGACGATGTGGTCCGTTCCGCTTCGCTGATCGTCATCTGCTACATTATTCTGTTTTCCATCGGCACGATGCTGGGGACAACCTGCGGGTATTCCCTGGCCCAGTCGGCTTTTGAAGCGGCGACGGTCACCGGGAATGTGGGGCTTTCCATCGGGATCACGTCCCCTTCGATGCCGGCGGTCCTGAAGATTTACGATATTATCGCCATGTTTATGGGCAGACTCGAATTTCTTTCGGTGTTTGCATTAATCGGATATTCCGGAGGAGCGGTGATCAGGCAATGCAAAAAAGTATTCAAATAATCTTTCTGGCGCTGCTGATTGTTCTGCCGTTCACCGCGCGGGCATACGCCGCGGACACCGTGGAGATCAATCAGCTGATCGAACAGGAGAACCGGTTTAACCGGACACAGGTCGTCGTCCAGGGAGAGGCGATCGGGGAACCGATGGAACGCGGCGATATGTGCTGGGTGAACCTGAACGACGGCACAAACGCGATCGGAATCAAAATGAAGACCTCCGACGCGCGCCGCATCGCCATGTTCGGCAATTACCGGCAGAAGGGGGACACGGTCCGGGTGACGGGGACCTTTTACAAGGCCTGCGCCGAGGACGGCGGGGAAACCGATATTCATGCCGTTTCGCTGGAAATCATTTCTCCCGGCCGCGTGACGGAACGGCCGCTGGATTCCCGGAAGGCGGCCGCCGCCGTTTCGCTGGCAGTTCTTACGGCGCTTTGTCTTGCGGCGCTGAAGCATAAGAAAATAGACCGGCTGTTCCAAAGAAAGGGAGGCTGAACCCCGCGCGGGTTCCGCCTCCCTTTTTTTTGCCGTTCAATTTTTAAAAAGCCGCCGCCCGGCTTTTCCGGCGCGGCTCAGCCGGTTTTTTTCCGTGGCTTTCCGCCGGAAAGGAGGGACAGCGCCTCGTCGATTTTCCGGGACGAGGAAATCAGAACGATCTTATCCCCCGCGGCCAGCTGTGTGCTGCCCTGCGGAATAATGGTTTCCTCCCCGCGGATAATGCAGCTGACGATGCTTTGCGGGGGGAATCCGATTTCCCAGAGCTTCTGGTTGAGCGCCGGCGACCGGTCGCCGATCACCGCTTCGCAGATCACGATCCTTCCGTTTTCGATCGGCAGGTATTTTTTGATATTGTCCTCCAGCGAGTCCTGCTCCACCTGATTGACGATCCAGTCCACCTCGCTGACGCATTTGTCCACACCCAGCTGCTTAAAAACCGCCACGTTTTTGGGATTGTTCACCGACGCGTAAGTCAGCCTGACATGGAACCGGTTTTTGGCCAGCTCGCACGCCACCAGGTTGACGGAGTCCCTGACGTCCAGCGCGACAACGGCGTCCGCTTGTTCCGCCCCGGCCTTGGCAAGGGTGACCTCCTTGGTCCCGTCGCCGCAGAACGCGGTCACTTCGAACGTGTCCGCCAGCGCCCGGCAGCGGCTGTAATCCGGGTCGACCACGGTGATGGTGTGACCCTTTGCCTTTAAAGCGGAAATCAGAAAATCCGCCTTGTCGTTCCCGTTGATCAGCAGTATCTTCATGCCGACGCCTCTTCTTCCCCCAAAGCCTTGCGAAATTCGCGGCACAAAAGAAGCGGGGAGGAGACGGCGGTGATTCCGGCCGGCCCGTACGCGGGCGCCTTGGAAGCATCGTCCACCCTGGCAAATACTTTTTTAACGCCGAAACAGGTTTTCGCAACCTGCGCGGCCATGAGGTTGGTGTTGTCGTCCCCGGTCACCGCGAAAAAGATATCGCAGCTCTGCACCTGGGCCTGCTTTAAAATTTCCTCGTCCGTTCCGTCGCCCGCCAGAATATCTTCCGTAAAATTGTCGGGCAGGGCCGCGAAAGCGTTCCTGTTACGGTCGATGAGCGTGACATGGCTGTTGGTTTCGGCAAATCCGGCCGCGAGCGCCGAACCCAGAAGGCCGCAGCCCACAATGATGATATGCTCCGTTTTTGTCTGGTGAAAAAGTTTCATACGCCTTCATTCCTTTCCACTATCCATGGTAACACAGTTTGCGTAAACCCGGTGTTAAGAAAGCGGGGCGGATATAAAGATTGTATTAACGGGGCCGGTTATTCGTTGGCGAAGCGGTAGCCGATCCCAACCTCGGTAAAAATATAGCGCGGGCGCGCCGGGTCGTTTTCCAGCTTCCGCCGGATATTGGCCATGAACACGCGGAGCGACTGCGCGTCGCTTTCCAGATAGGTCCCCCAGACCTCCTTCAGGATATAGCTGTGCGTCAGAACCTTCCCGGAGTTTTTGACCATCAGCGACAGAATGCTGAATTCCATCGGGGTAAAATGGATTTCCCGGCCGTTCAGGGTCACGCGGTGTTTTTCCAGGTCGACCTCAAGCTCCCCGATCCGGTAGATCCGCTGGGGCGCCGGATTTTCCGCCGCGCTTTTGCAGTGCCGCAGAATGACCCGGATCCTTGCCAGCAGCCCGTTGATGCTGAACGGCTTGGAAAGGTAATCGTCCGCGCCGGCGTCCAGCGCCTCGACCTTTTCCCGGTCCTGGTCGCGGGCCGAAACGACAATGATCGGCATGTCGGAAAAAGCGCGCACGTTTTTTATGATGGCAAGCCCGTCCATGTCCGGCAGGCCGAGATCCAGGATCAGAATGTCCGGGCGGTCGGCAACAATGGAAGCGAGGGCTTCCTTTCCGTTGGCGGCTTCCACGGCGCGGTAATTCTGCGTCCGGAGCGAAAACCGTATAAAGGACCGGATCTGTTTGTCGTCCTCCACAATCAGAAAAAGCTTATCCGTTTCCATCTGTCGCACCTTCTTTCAGCGGGAGGAAAAACCGCAGCGTCATTCCCCGCCCGGGGTTGTTTTCCGCATAAATTTCACCGCCGTGCGCGTTGACGATCGCGCGGCAGATGGGAAGGCCCAGCCCGATTCCGCGTTTGGAATCGGCCCGCGACCCGCCGCTGTAAAACAAGTCGAACACCTTGGGCAGCTCTTTCGGGTCCATCCCCGTTCCTCGGTCGATCACGGCGAACCAGACCCGCTCCTTCTCCTGCCGCACCTGAACGCTCACGGGGCTTTCCGGGCCGGAGTGCTTGACCGCGTTGTCGAGCAGGTTGATCAGCACCTGCTCGATCAGTTTTCCGTCCATCGGCACGAAGAGCACGTCGCCCGGAATGTCGGGGCGGATGGTGCGGGAGTCGGCGTATTTCGCCACCCTGGCGACCGCTTCCCCGACGATTTCCTCCACCGCCTCCGGCTTTTTGTTGACCAGAAGCTTGCCCTCCTGAATTTTGGTCAGGCTCAGAATATTCTCGATCATACGGGTCAGCCAGCCGGCGTCGTCGCAGATTCCCTGCACGAGTTTTCGGGACTCCTCGTCTTTCAGGCTGTAGGCCAGAATTTCCGCGGAACCGGCGATCCCCGCCAGCGGCGTTCTGAGGTCGTGGGAAATGGAGCGGAGCAGGCTGCTTTTGAATTTTTCGCGTTCCGCCTCATCCTTGGCGCGCTCCTTTTCCTCCGCGAGGCGCTCGCGCTCCATCGCGGTGAAGATCTGTGTGCATACGGCCGAAAGAAGGCTGTCCTGGCGGACGGTGTCACAGGCGCGGTCTCTGGAAAGGCAGATCAGCCCGTACTGGTGTTCCCGGTCGGCGATGGGCCAGATGTCGTTTTCCTGAAGGAAGGATTCCGCGCCGCCCGTGATCGTTGCGACCTCCACCCGGCGTTCCCCGCGCCGGATGCCGTATCTTGTGGAAAACCGGCCGTTTTGGTCCGCGAGGAGGCAGGACACGTTGCAGTCCAGCAGATTGGAGATGCTTTGAACGGAAACGGTGGCGACGTCGTTCACGCTGGACGCTTTCGCAAGAGAGCTGGTGATGCGGTACAGCATGTTGGTCTGCTTTTCCCGCCGTATCGCCTCCTGGGAGGAGCGCAGAATTTTGCTTGTGAGCGCGCTGGTCAGAATGGAGGCGGTCAGCATGACGAAAAACGTCACGAGGTAGCTCCTGTTATAAACATGGAAGGTATGGTACGGCTCCGTAAAGAAAAAATTGAAGCTGAACATGCCGATGACCGAAGCCAGAATTCCCCAGCCGTATCCCCGGGTAAAGCGCGAAACCATCAGCACCGACAAAATATAAAGCACAACAATATTGCTTTCCGAAAAATCCGTGCTGCGGAACAGCATGGACAAAAGCGTTGCGGCGGTCATGGAGGCCGCCGTGATGCCGAGCTGCGCAGCGAAGGCGTTCTTTGGGTTTTCTTTTAATAATTTCATCGTATCATTCTTTTCCGTCGGTATAAAAGACAGCTCTATTATATCTGAATTCGTTTTTAATAACAAGATTGCGCGCCCCGTCCTTTCCCTTGATTCAGAACCCGTTTTTATCGCGCCCAACGCCGGTAAGACGGGGATTTTTCCGCCGTTGTGCTTTTGCCTTGTCCGAAGAAAAAATTTCTCGCCGCGATGGATTTCTCCCTGAAAGGAACAAACTCTCACTGCCATTATATACAATGCGGAAAAATGGGCATGCTAATTCTGTTATTCTTTGTTTGGAGTGATTGCAATGCGTGAAAAAGAACACACAAACCGGCTGATCCGCGAAAAGTCCCCCTATCTGCTGCAGCATGCCCACAACCCCGTGGACTGGTACCCGTGGGGCGGCGAGGCGTTTGAAAAGGCCAGAGCCGAGGACAAGCCCGTCTTCCTCTCCATCGGTTATTCCACCTGCCACTGGTGCCATGTGATGGAGAGGGAAAGCTTTGAGGATGAGGAGGTCGCGGCCGCGCTGAACCGCGATTTTGTCGCCGTTAAGGTCGACCGGGAGGAACGCCCCGACGTGGACGCGGTCTACATGGCGGTATGCCAGGCGGTCACGGGGAGCGGCGGCTGGCCGCTGACCGTTCTGATGTCGCCCGACCAGAAGCCCTTTTACGCGGGAACCTACCTGCCCAAAGATTCCCGGTACTCCATGCCGGGGCTGCTCGACCTGCTTTCCGTCGCGGCGGAGCAGTGGCGCACCGCGCGCGGCGAGCTGCTGCGGTCCGGCGACCGGATTGTCGAAGCCATGCGGGCGCAGACCGCGAAAAAGGAAGCCGCCCGCCCCGAACAAGAGCTGTTCGCCGCCGCGCGCCGTCTTTTCGCGCAGAGCTACGACGAAAAATACGGGGGGTTCGGCGGCAGCCCCAAATTTCCCTCGCCGCATAACCTGATGTTCCTGCTGCGGTATCACGCGCGGGAACGCGACGAAGCGGCGCTTTCCATGGTGGAGCACACGCTGCGCCAAATGTACCGGGGCGGCATTTTCGACCATATCGGCTTCGGGTTTTCGCGCTATTCCACCGACAGAATGTGGCTCGCGCCCCATTTTGAAAAGATGCTGTACGACAACGCCCTTCTGACCATGGCCTACCTTGAGACGTTTCAGGTGACGGGAGACGCCTTTTACAGGGAGACCGCCGAAAAAATCCTGACCTATGTGCGCAGGGAGATGACCGCGCCGGAAGGAGGGTTTTACTCCGCGCAGGACGCCGACAGCGACGGCGCGGAGGGCGGATACTACCTGTTCGGCGCGGAGGAAATCCTTCGCCTGCTGGGGGAGGAGGACGGCGCTTTCTTCAACGAATATTTCGGCATGACGCGGGAAGGCAATTTTGAAGGGAAAAACATTCCCAACCTGCTGCAAAACGGGGGGTATGGCCGCCCGGACGCGCGCATTTCGGCGCTGCTCCCCAAAGTGTACGATTACCGCAGCGCCCGCACCCGCCTGCGCTGCGACGACAAGATTCTGACCTCGTGGAACGCGCTGATGATTGCCGCGCTGGCAAAGGCCGCCCGGATTACGGGGAACGCCGCGTACCTGGAGGAGGCGCGAAACGCCGCGCGGTTTCTGCGCGGGCACCTGAGCGAAAACGGTTCCCTGTTCGTGCGCTGGCGCGGCGGCGAGGCGTTCGGCGCTGGCGGGCTGGACGATTACGCGTTTTCCGTATGGGCGCTTCTGGAGCTTTACGACGCCGATTTTCAGGCGGAGGACCTGGAGCTTGCGCTCCGTCTTTGCCGGAAGCTGCTCCGCGATTTTTGGGACGGGGAAAACGGCGGCTTTTTCCTGTCGGGCGCGGAAAACCGAAACCTGATTTTCAGCCCGAAGGAGGCTTACGACGGCGCGCTTCCCTCCGGCAACTCGGTCGCCGGGTACTGCCTTGTCCGGCTGGCCGCGCTCACGGCAAAGCCGGAACTGGAGCAGGCCGCCGAGCGGCAGCTGGAGTTCCTGGCGGGCACGGCGCGCGCCTATCCCGCCGGCTGCGCCTTTTCGCTCACGGCGCAGATGGACGCGCTTTACCCGGGCACGCAGCTGGTCGCGGTGATGAAGGACGAAGCCGACCTGAAAACGCTCCGGCAAATCCTGCGGAAAAAATTCCGCCCGGGCCTGACCGTCCTGGTGCTGGACGCGAAAAACCGGGACAAACTCGGCCGGATCGCCGGCTTTACGAAGGATTATACCGGGAAGGACGGGCAAAGCACCTTCTTTGTCTGCCGCGGCAGCGCCTGCCTGCCGCCCGTTTCCGGCTTTGACGGGCTGGAAGAGATGTTATAAAAAAGAACAAAGCCGCCCTCCCCGCGTCAAGACGCGGGGAGGGCGGCCGTTCCTTGCGAAGGTCTGCTGTTCGGTGGGAAAACCGGGTCAATACAGCACCACCGTGCCGCCGCTGACAAAGCAGCTGCACTCGTAGCTCTTCTGCTCGCCGGTCTGCACGTCGTAAATCGTGTGGAATTCAAAGGAATCCTTTGCGTCCGCCAGAACGTAGCGCGCAATGACGAAGCGGTCGTCCACACAGTCGGTGAACGCCCCCAGCTCCCGGCTGAACCGCGCGTGCAGCGACGAGTTCAGCACGCCGTCCACCTCGCAGGTCTCGTCGTCCTGAACAATGCGGTAAATGCGCGCGCCTTCCGGGTCGATAAAGAAGGAAGCCTCCTTTTCCCCGGGCGCGAGGTTCAGCTCGGCGGCCACGGTTTTCCGCCCGGTCGCCTTGCGGAACGCGACGATGCGCTGGTCGTCCGTGGGGTAATATTTGGCGCGGAAATAAAGGCTTTCCGCGTCCATGCCCGCGTAGCGGACCAGGCCGCTGGTCCCGGCGCTCAGGATCAGCTCCAGCGGCACGCGCTCTTCCCCCGCCTTGACCGAAACGATAAAGTCCAGAAGGGGGCAAAGCCAGACGTTGTCGTTAATGTTGTCCCCGACCCAGCGGAGGTCGCGGTAGCATTTTTCCTTTTCCGCCTCGTCGCCGTAAGGCTGCAGCACAAGCAGCTGAACCTGCCCGTCCAGATCGTAGGGGATCAGCCCGGCGCACTCGGCGTTCAGAACGCGCGGGTCGCGCACATAATAATAGGCCTCCTCGTTCAGGTCATACAGGTAAGCCACGCGGGAAAACCCGGTCAGCTTCGTATATTCGCGGAACATGCGGCGGTGGCGCTCGCTTTCCGCGGTGTAAATCATCAGCCGGCTTTCGTCCAGCGCTTTGCAGTCGGAAAAGACGCCGATGAAGTTCAGCTTTTCCATATTGATTTCCCGCCCGGTCTGTTTGTCCACCCGCAGAATCCACGCTTCGCTTTCCCCCGACTCCATTACAATCACAATGTACTGCGGAAAGCTGAAAAAATGCTGTACATAGGCGGGGTCGTTCAGAAAATAGCTCGTGATAATCCGTTCGCGGCGCGTGTCGCGGTTATATTCCAAAAGAAAAAGGCTGCGGTGGCCTTCTTCGGTCTTTTCTTCTGCGTAATAAATAAAATGATCGCTGACTTCAATGAGCGCGTCGTTGCAGCTTGCGAATATGTTGCGCAAATCCACAACCTTCATTGCGGCTCCCCCTTTCGCAAAACGGTAGATCAAAACAACCGCCCGGCTTCGGAGCCGCCGCGCGGCGGAAAACGAAGGGAGGCGTGATTCCGGCAGAATAACCATGTTACTTTATTATATCATAAAGGCACCCGCATTTCATCTGTTTTCTGGTCGGCGAAAACAGGAATTCCTTTGCCGAATGCGGGGGACGGCGGAAAATTTACGGATTTTTTCCACCTTGACCGGAAAATTACGGTATAATGAAATCAAGAAACAGTGACGGGACGGAGGCGGCCGATTTTGCTTGAAATCAATCGCGGAAACTGCCTGGAAGTGGATATTCACGGAATGACGGCGCGGGAAGGGCGCCGCGCGCTGGAGCAGCTGTTGAGCCGGGTGGGGAAAAACGTGACGGAGGTCCGGGTAATCCACGGCTACAACGGCGGGCAGGTGCTGCGCAACATGGTGAGCACCCAGCTGAAACACCCCCGCATCCGGGCGAAACTTGTCTGCCTGAATCCCGGCGAAACAAGGCTCCTTCTGAAATCCTGAACCGGAGGTGCGAAATGGCGTTTGTGGAATTTCACGACGTGACCAAATATTACCGCATGGGCGAGGTGCGCATCGCCGCCGCAGACGGGGTCACCTTTTCCATTGAAAAGGGGGAGTTCGTCGTGATTGTCGGCCCCAGCGGAGCGGGGAAAACCACGGTGCTCAACATGCTCGGCGGAATGGACGCCTGCTCCGGCGGGCGCATTTTGCTCGACGGCCGGGAGATCAGCCGCTTCAACAGCCGGCGGCTGACCGAGTACCGCCGGTACGACGTGGGGTTCGTGTTCCAGTTTTACAACCTGGTGCCGAACCTGACGGCGCTGGAAAACGTGGAGCTTGCCGCGCAGATCTGCCGGGAACCGCTCGACTGCGCGCAGGTGCTTGCCGAGGTCGGCCTTGCGGAGCGCAGGAACAACTTTCCGGCGCAGCTTTCGGGCGGGGAGCAGCAGCGCGTCGCCATCGCGCGGGCGCTCGCCAAAAACCCCAAGCTGCTTTTGTGCGACGAACCCACCGGCGCGCTCGACTATAAGACCGGCAAGGCGATCCTGCAGCTTTTGCAGGACACGTGCCGAAGGACGGGGCGCACCGTGGTGGTGATCACCCACAATCAGGCGCTGACCGCCATGGCCGACCGCGTCATCCGCATCAACAGCGGGAAGGTGGTCGGCATCCGGACCAACGCGGACCCGGCGGCGGCGGAAAGGATTGAGTGGTAGTGAAAACATTTACCAGGCTGACGTTTCGCTCCGTTACGCATTCCTTCAGTCGCTTTCTGGCGATTTTCGCAATTGTGGCGCTGGGCGCCGGCTTTTATGCCGGCATGCGCTCCAACGGCGCGGACATGCGCGCCACGGCCGACCGGTATTACGACGACAGCAACCTGATGGATGTGCGGATTGTTTCCACGCTCGGCCTGACCGGGGAAGACGTTGCCGCGGTTGCCGCGGCCCCCGGCGTTCAGGCGGTCATGCCCGGCCACTCGGCCGACGTGATTTCCAAAATCGCGGGCATGGAGCAGGTGTTCCGCGTGCATTCCATCCCGTCGGGCGGGCCGAAGGAAACGCAGAGCGGCATGAACCGCCCCACGCTGCTTTCCGGCCGGTGGCCGGACCGCGCGGACGAATGCGTGGTGGGCGCGCGCCGGACGGAGCAGTCGCGAGTGAAAATCGGCGACACCATCACCGTCAGCACGCAGGACGGCAGCGGGAGCGATCAGCTGAAATACAAGTCCTATCGAATCGTGGGCGTGGTGAACAGCGCGTACTATATCTGCTTTAACCTCGGTACCACGGACATCGGCAACGGCGAGCTGAATTATTTTATGTATATCCCCGACGGCGGCTTTAACCAGAGCGTTTACACCGAGCTGTTTGCAACCGTGAAGGGCGCCGCGGCGCAGAATACGTTTTCCGGCGATTACGACAAAATCGTCGACCCCGTGATCTCCTCGCTGAAAACGCTCGCAAAGCAGCGGGAGCAGGCGCGGTACGACCAGCTTTACAGCGACGCGAAAAAAGAGCTCGACAAGGGGCGGGAAGAGTATGCCGCGAACAAGGCCAAGGCCGACCAAGAACTGGCCGACGCGGCAAAGAAGCTCGCGGACGGCGAGAAAACGATCGCGGAAAATGACAAAAACCTGTCGAACGCCCAAAAGGAGTTTACCGCCGGAAAAGCGGAGCTGGCAAAGGGAGAAAAGGAGCTTGCCGCCGGCAAGGCGAAGCTGAAAAGCGGACTGGCGCAGTACGACAGCGCCAAACAGAAGCTGAACAGCGCCGAACGGGAGTGGGAGCAGGGCACCGCCGCGCTTGCCGCGCAGAAAGAACAGACCGAAGCGCAGCTGGCGCA
>JAAYUL010000104.1 GCA_012517675.1 Clostridiales bacterium
AACCTTGGAGCCGTGCTTTGTAAATGCCGCGGAAATGGTTTTGCTTGCCTTTGTCATGGCCACGGCAAAGCTGACCAGCGTGGGGGGAACGTCAAGCTGTTCAAACGTGCCGCTCATGCTGTCCTTTCCGCCGATGGCGGGCAGGCCAAGCTCCAGCTGCGCGGTGAGCGCGCCCAGCAGGGCGGCGACCGGTTTGCCCCAGCGTTTGGGGTCGGTTTTTAACCTTTCAAAATATTCCTGAAAGGTCAGGCGCGCGGTCATTGGGTCGGCGCCGATGGCCGCCAGCTTGGACAGGCTTTCCACCACGGCATAAGCCGCGCCGTGAAACGGGCTGAATTTTGCAATGCCCGGAATGCAGCCGTAGGCCATTGCGGTTGCGTCGTCGGTTTCACCCCGCAGCAGCGGGATCTTTGCCGCCATGGCCTCCTCGGGCGTGAGCTGGTATTTTCCGGCGAACGGCATCAGCACGGTCGCCGCGCCGATGCTGGCGTCGAACCGTTCAGCCAGCCCTTTCTGCGAACAGACCTCCAGCCGGGAGAGGTTTTCTTCAAACGCCTGTGCAAGCGGCTTGCCTTTCAGGCATTCCGGCACAAGGGCGCGGTAATTGTTTTCGGGGTTGACCGCTTCCACCAGCACGTCCGCTTTCTGGGTCACGCCGTTGGTGTCCAGAAACGCGCGGTTGATGTTGACGATGGTGTCGCCGCGCCACTGCATACGCAGGCGCGGCTCCTTCGTTACGACCGCCACCGGCTGCGCGTTCAGGTTTTCCTTACCGGCCGCGGCGACAAAGGCGTCGACATCCTCTTTGGCGAGCACGACCGCCATTCTTTCCTGCGATTCGGAAATGGCCAGCTCGGTGCCGTCGAGCCCCTCGTACTTTTTCGGAACGCGGTTCAGGTCGATTTTGAGGCCGTCGGCCAGCTCGCCGATCGCCACGCAGACGCCGCCCGCGCCAAAATCGTTGCAGCGCTTGATCAGGCGGGAAACCGCCGGGTTGCGGAACAGGCGCTGAATTTTGCGTTCGGTGGGCGGGTTGCCCTTTTGTACCTCCGCGCCGCACACGGCAATGGACTGCTCGGTGTGCGCCTTGCTGGAGCCCGTCGCGCCGCCGCAGCCGTCGCGGCCCGTCGCGCCGCCGAGCAGGACGATGATATCGCCCTCCTCCGGAACCTCGCGCACCACATTGGCCTTGGGGCAGGCACCGATCACCGCGCCGATTTCCATGCGCTTTGCCACATAGCCGGGGTCGTACAGCTCCGTGACCTGGCCGGTCGCAAGGCCGATCTGGTTGCCGTAGGAGCTGTACCCCTGCGCGGCGCCCGTCGTGATTTTCCGGGTGGGCAGCTTGCCGTGCAGCGTTTTTTCAAACGGGGTGCGCGGGTCGCCCGAGCCGGTGACCCGCATGGCCTGGTACACGTAGGCGCGGCCCGAAAGCGGGTCGCGGATTGCGCCGCCCAGGCAGGTGGCCGCGCCGCCGAACGGTTCGATTTCCGTCGGGTGGTTATGGGTTTCGTTCTTGAACTGCACCAGCCAGGTTTCCTCTTTCCCGTCGACCGAGACCGGGACCTCGATGGAGCAGGCGTTGATTTCCTCGCTCAGGTCCAGGTCGGGGATCAGGCCGCGCTTGCGCAGCACCTTCATGCCGAGAACCGCCATGTCCATCAGGGAGACGGGGCGGTCGGTTTCGCCGTAAACCTCTTTCCGCGCGTCGTAATACGCCCGCAGTGCGTTTTCCAGCACGCCGCTCAGCGCGCAGCGCTCAATTTCAATATGCTCCAGACGGGTGGAAAAGGTGGTGTGGCGGCAGTGGTCGCTCCAATAGGTGTCGATGACGCGCAGCTCGGTCACGCTCGGGTCGCGTTTTTCCTCGTCGCGGAAGTAGTCGCGGCAGAACCGCAGGTCTTCGGGGCTCATGGCAAAGCCCATGGAGCTGTAGTATTCGTCCATCTGCGCTTCGTCCCAATGAATAAAGCCCGCAACACGCGCGACATCCGGCGGAACATCCGCGGTCATATCCAGCGTTTCGGGCTTTTCCAAAGAGGCAAGACGGCTTTCCACGGGGTTTACCATGTAGCTTTTGATCTGGTCCATCTGCGCTTCGGTCAGGCTGCCGCGGATGGCGACCACACGGGCGGTCACGACCTTCGGGCGTTCTCCCTGAGTCAGAAGCTGGACGCACTGCGCCGCGGAATCCGCGCGCTGGTCGTACTGGCCGGGAAGATATTCCATGGCAAATACGGTAAAGCCTTCCGGCAGGGGGCAGGTTTCATCGTAGACATTGTCCACATTGGGTTCGGAAAAAATGGAATCCCGCGCCGCGGCAAACTCTTCTCCGCTCAGGCCGGAAATGTCGTACCGGTTGATCAGGCGAAGCTCTTCGATCGCGTTCAGGCCAAGATTCTCCACAAGGTCGGTCTTTATATGCTGCGCTTCCACATCAAAACCGGGCTTTTTTTCAACAAATACTCTGATTACGTCAGACATATTTCCCCCGTTCCGCCGCCTTATCCTGTTGAAAGCGGCAATTTAAACATAGTATGGTCTAATCTTATCACAACTCCCCGGCGGAATAAAGAGGAAACCATAACATTGCTGTTTTTCATAAAAATTTGAAGTCCGCCGGGATGCCCGCTATGACAAATGCGGTTTCGCCGTTCCGGGGCGTTCCGGCGCAAAGGAAAAGGCCCGAAGAAATCGGCAGAGATTGCCGCTTCGGACCCGGTTCCGCTTATTTGATTTTCCGGCACTCCATGTAAAACCGCTTGTCGCACGCGTGCCCCATGGAAAAGGTTTTGCGGGGCAGCGCGCCGTCGAGAGCAATGGTTTCAAACAGGCTGCTTTTGTCCATGTTCGGCAGAAGGAACCCGGCGGCGCGGGAATCGTCGGCGCAAAGGCGCTCCACGACCTCCTCGCCGTGAATGTAGTCCACCGTCGCACCGATCTGCGGCAGGCATTCGTCCAGGAATTTCTGAAGGGTGCCCACCGCCAGGTTGCAGGGCGGATTTTTCACCCAGAGGTCTGTTTTCCGCGTTCCCGCCACAAAAATGATATGCTGGCCTTCGCACGGCTCTTTCGACACGTCGTAATATTCGCCGAGCCGGCGGAGAAGCTCCTGCGGGTCGACCCGGAAGACCACGCGGTGAATCGGCTCAAACCGGAGGGAATCGTCGTACAGGTTGACCACTTCCACGAGCGCCCAGCGCGCGGGGTGGCTGGCCGCCTGATCAGGGGGAAGGGCTTTCTTGAGCTCTTCGTAGCAGGCTTTGGCGGTTGCCAGCGAATGATTGCCGTCGCCCACGGCGAACAGAAGGTTGTCCCGGACGGGGAGGGCGTCGATTGCAGCTTCCAGCTTTTTCGCGGCGGCTTCGTTCAGCCGGAACCCTTTCAGGCTGCCGCTGCCCTGCATCAGTTCGCCGCAGTATTCCGGGGTCAGACCGGCCGGATCGATGCCCTCCACCACGGTGCGCTTCGGGTCGTCGATCAGCACCATGATGTGGGGCAGCTCCAGCGGCGCGTCACGGCGGATTTCCACGCGCGGCGGGATGCGCTCCAGCACGGTGCCTTCGGTCGCGCGGATCGGCGTTTTACTCCCCGCCTCATAGGAATAGGCGTCAAGGTCCAGCGCCATCATGACCCCGCGGCGGACCGAGCCGTCCTGCAGCGTTCGCTCCACATAGAGGTAGGTGTTTTTCAATTCGCGGAACACGCCGGCGTCCAGATACTGTTTCATGGTTTTGTTGATCTGCGCCGCATAAGACTTCGCGTCCGTCGTTTTCAGGTAGCATTCCGGGTAAACCAGGTGGAGTGCGGAGGGAAAGTTCCCCGCGATTTCCTGCGCCCGTGCCCAGCATTCCGGCTCCGAGGTGTACTGGTCGCACGCAACCACGCACCAGTTTTCGGTCGGAACGGCTTTGGGCAGAAGAATGTCTGCCGGTTTAAAAATGTGATTCATTCAGAATCCCCCTGTTGTTTTGTCAAAATCCGAGTCTGCGCAGCCCGAAAAGCTCCGCCGTGTTTTTTGCCTTACCATCATACCACAGGATTCCTCGAAACCGCAAGCCGCTTCTCGGCCCGCCGCGTGCAAGGCTGACGGACAGACGAAAAAAAGCCCGGCCGGTCTGGACGAAAACCAGCCGCGCGCGGCATAACACCATGGTGCCGCGCGCGGCATAATATGGAATTGAATCAACCCAATAACAGGAAAGGAGATTTATATGGCGGAAATTATGATGAATATGGACGGCAAAGCCTGCGAGATCAACCCGTCGCCCCTTCCGGCGATGCCGGTGGTTGCCATGGCTTATGTGCCGTTTCAACAGTTCAATACAACCTATATGCCGGAAAAGGGCCTGGAAATGGGCACGATTTTTCCGGAGCTTGACAAACCGTTTCTTGGGGGTGGCATAAAATGAGCGAACAGGAGAGAATGATGCGCAGAATCAACGCTTATCAGTTCGCCTTATGGGAGCTTCACATTTATCTTGACACCCATCCCAACGACTGCAAAGCGGCGGAAAAGCACGCGGAATACAGCAAGATGCTCGCGGAGATGACGGAAGAATATGAAAGCAAATACGGGCCGATTCACGAAAATCCGAACACCGCGAACCGCTGGGCCTGGATCGCCGATCCATGGCCGTGGGAAAATGAAGAGGAGGGACAATAAGCAATGTGGACTTATGAGAAAAAGCTGCAATATCCCGTCAATATTAAAAACCCCAACCCCGCGCTTGCAAAACTCATTATTGCGCAGTACGGTGGTCCGGACGGAGAGCTTGGGGCATCCATCCGCTATTTGAGCCAGCGCTACACGATGCCCTATCCGGAGCTGAAGGCGATTTTAACGGATATCGGCACGGAAGAGCTTGCGCACTTGGAAATGATCGGCACCATCGTCTATCAGCTCACGCGCAACCTGACGCCGGAGCAGATCAAGCAGGCCGGGTTTGACGCTTATTTTGTCAACCACACGACGGGAATTTACCCCGCGGACGCGAGCGGCATGCCGTTTACCGCCGCCGCGCTGCAGGTGAAGGGCGATTCCATCAGCGATATCCATGAGGACCTTGCGGCGGAGCAGAAAGCCCGCACCACTTATGACAACATTCTCCGCTTTGCCGACGATCCCGACGTGCGCGACCCGATCAAGTTTCTGCGCGCGCGCGAGGTGGTTCATTACCAGCGGTTCGGCGAGGGGCTGCGCATTATTACCGACAATATGGATTCCAAGAATTTTTATGCATTCAATCCGCAGTTTGACCCGAAAAAATAAAATAGAAGCAGAAAAAAGAGCCCGCATGCAATCTGCGGGCTCTTGTATGGCTGAGGGACACGTCGGACGAGCATGGAAAGGATATCCGCTTTGCGGCGCACCCGGATGGAGGCCAGACAGCAGGCGGGGGATTTAGGCATTGTTCATTCAGTGGTATCATATGTGGGCTTAAAATACAGGGAATCAGAGTTGGTTGGCGCAGCAGGCTGATCGGAACCGGTGGGATTTTCAGGTTCTTCTATGGGTACTTTTATTATTTCTTTGTGGCATTCTTTAATAATCTGTTCAATTTCTTCCCAAGCTTCCTTTATGGCATTGTATATTTTAATAATTTTTTTAATTTCTCTGCAGACAGTTTTTACGACTTCTTTGAAATTTTTCCTGCCGTCGCTTAAATCAACAATTCTATCTCCGTACACGAACCATTTTTCCTGTTCGTCGGCAGGCAGATCATACACTGCCTGAAAATACTTTTTGATTTTTATATTATCTTCCTTTTCTATATTTTCCTTGATGGATTCTTTTAATCCTGCCGCCGATTCATTTACAATAAAACCATTCACATGATATCCCCCCTTTCATCCTTAGTTGTTTGACGAATTCCAACAATTATTCAGAACAAAAGGGGAGTATGACGGGCCGAACGGTGAGCCGCGGGCTTCCTTCCGCGCCGCACCAGCCTTTTTCCCATGTTTTCAATGTGCCTGCTCCACAGGTCCAATCCGGAGAAGGCACAGACGATCATCACCGGGAGATAATTGACAAGATAACGGCTGCTTGCTTCCCAGATCATTAAAAAGAGAATCAGGCCTGCAACCGCGATTTTCGGCGCGATACAACGGAAATTTCTGCTTTTCCGATGCTTGAGAGCGGCGAACGAGGAGGCTGTAATCAAGGACAGCAAAAGCAGATGATATCCCTGAACGCAGCTGTTAAAGGCCTTGAAACGAGTTTCGTTTGTTTGATCGGTATAAATCACATAGGCATGGAACCAGTTTTTCCTTGGCGGGTTATCGTCGAGCATGGTGTCCGCGCCGTACTGACCGCTGCCAAAAATATAAGTGGTTTTATTGGAAAGATGGGAGAGAAACGAGACCGGAGTATATGCTTCCATGCGCGCTTTGATTTCTTTTTGAATTCCGGCCTGCTTTTCCGCGACGGTGGGAAAGGAGTAAGTGTAATTATAGTCCCCGGCGCTGTAAGTGCCGACGCCTTTCAGCCCCATCATGATCCAGTGACTGTAAGGAAGGTTTTTTTCCTGGTATGTTTTCTGGTCCAGCACACGGGAACGGATTGCCGTAAATCCGGCGCAGCCGACGGCAACGACGATCAGGGCGCAGCCGACGGGAAGAATATACCGCCGGATTCTGCAGGTCAGCAGAATGTCCATGATGATCGCAGCCAGCATGATGATCACGGTCATTTTGATCCACATGCCGAGAGAAAATACGATGCCGATCAGAACAAACCAAAGAGTACGGGTCATCTTTGACTTCGCGCTTTTCGCCTGAAGATACAGGTAATATCCGAGAATGGGAAAACAGAGGGAGAGCGTGTCCGTGTAGAACACCGGGGTGTAAAAAATAAGCGGAAGGCAGCAGACGGAAAAGAAAAGAGCCGCGATTCCGCGTGCGGTTCCAAAAAGCTTCCGGCAGGTTGCATAGACCAGCAGGAAGGAAAGGTTGATCATCAAAGCATTCCAGATGACGGCCATTCCATTATAATCGTTATAATGGAGCAGGTCGGCAATACGAAACACAAAGCCGAGGACAAAAAGCCCGCCGAGGTTATTGGGAAACCGACAGAAGTACACCATGAAATCACCGGGAGAGCCCGTGCGGTTCCACGCAATAGCTCCTTTGTAAATCGCCTCGACGTCAAATGCCGGCGTAATCCGGAACCAATATCCGACTAAGAGCTGGATGCCGAAAACAACAAGCAGGACTGACGCCACCAGGGGAAAGGCGTTTTTTTGAAGAAATGCCCGATGCCGTGCCGTAAGCTTGAAGGCAAAGAACAGCAGCGCGGAATCGAGCAGCATGCAGAAAACGGCGATCGGCTGACTTACGTCATACCATGGGTTGTTCAGAATCACATTCAGAAAGATCGAGAAAAAGCAAAAAGAAAAAACAACATAAAAAACAGTGGAGATTCGGGAGCTAAACTTGCTGTTCATCGGCTTTACCCTCCCCGTTTTATTTTAAAAATCAGTATATCATGGAGTATTGCCGGATGCAAATCTTACCCCGTTGATTTCTTTCTGCCTTTTGCCGCCGAAAAGCGGAGAATTTAGCACGGAAGAATAAAAACATGCAAACGGAAACGAAAAAAGAGCCCGCATGCAATCTGCGGGCTCTTGTGTGGCTGAGGCACACGTCAGGCGAGCATGGAAAGGATATCCGATTTGCTGCGCACCCCGACGGAGGTCTTGTGTATGGAACCGTTTTTGAAAACGATCAGGGTAGGTATGCTCATCACGTTGAACTGCGCGGCAAGCTCCGGCTGCTCATCCACATTGACTTTTCCGACCTTGAATTTTCCGCCGGACTCTTCCGCAATGCCGTCCACAATAGGGGAGACCATGCGGCACGGTCCGCACCAGGAGGCCCAAAAATCGACAAGCACCGGAATTTGGGAATTGACAACCTCATTCTTAAAATTATCACTTGTTAATGTTAACACAGACATAATCGATTCCTCTTTTCATTAATTTGTTTCTATGGTATTAGTATATCACAAAAAGACTTTTTGTATGTGACAACATCACACACGGAGGAGTCGTCTGCCGGACGAATGCCAATTATTTCCCCGAGCGGGACAGCTTGATGTGCTGCGGGACCGAAGCATTCCGTTCCTTGACATACACCAGCTTGTTGTATCCGTCGCTGCTTTTTTCGGAGTAAATGTCGAAGATCTCAAGCGATTTCAAAAAGGGCGTCAGTTTGCGGAAGCCGTAGTTGCGAACGTCGAAGTCGGGGTAACGGCGGACCAGCATGTTCCCGATTTCACCCAGAAACGCCCGGCCGTCGTCGTCTGAAATTTCCTGCACGATGGTTCGCACCGCCGCGCGGATATTTTCCAACGGCGTCATCTCCGCCGGCCCCTCCTGTTGGGTATCTTCCGGAAGCTGGTTTTCCGAGGCTTCGTCCTGCGCCAATACTTCAAGATAGCGGAACTTGTTGCAGGCGGCGATAAAAGCGGGCGGCGTCTTTTTTTCACCCATTCCCACAACGACCATGCCCGACTCCCGCAGCCGCACCGCAAGCCTGGTAAAATCGCTGTCGCTTGAAACGATGCAGAAGCCCTCCACATTCCCCGAATAGAGAATATCCATCGCGTCGATGATCATCGCGGAATCCGTGGCGTTTTTTCCGGTTGTGTAACCGTATTGCTGGATCGGGGTAATGGAGTAGTCGAGCAGCACATTTTTCCACGTTCCCAGCGCGGGCTTTGTCCAGTCGCCGTAAATGCGTTTGTAGGTCGCCACCCCGTCGTTGGAAATTTCGTCGAGAATAAATTTGATGTATCGTTCCGAAACATTGTCCGCATCAATCAGCACTGCAAACCGGTTATCCATGTCCATGCGCAAGTTCCATCCTTTTTCTGATTCTGCCGGAATCCGTCATCCGATTCCGCTGCTTCAGGCGTAATGCCTTATTGAAATATTATACTCCGGTAGATTCAATTAATCAATTCGGGAAAATGCCAAAAATATGAAAAATAAAAATGAATGTGATGCGGCCGAATCAAAGTTTTTTCAGAACGCGGCCAGAAGCCCGCCGTCGCCGGTGTAAAAACTGGTGAGTCCCCGCGTCTGCTGAATGGAAATATTGGAGGTCAGGCTGGTGTGGGCAATCATTTCCTTCAGGCGGTGCGCGCCGTTCGGATTGTTGCAGTGACTGACCACGACAGGCTGTCCCTTTAAATCCTTGCGGCTTTGCATGAGCTCCGCAATGGCGCGGATGGCCCGTTCCTCCCCGCGCGGCTTCTGCATAATCTGAATGGTTCCTTCCGCCGTGTTGGAGGCGACCGCGCGAATATGGAGCGTTGTGGCGAGAATTCCGGCAACACGCGACATTCTTCCGGTTTTGATCAGGTTGTCATAGGAGCCGAGCGCAAACAGAAGGGACAGGCCGTCGGCGTAGTCCTCCGTCTGTTCCACAATTTCATCAAAAGAACAGCCGGACTGAATCAGCGCCGCCGCTTTGCGAAGAATCAGAACAAGGCCGCCCGCCGTGGAGCGGGAGTCGATGATATGAATTTTTTTTTCCGGGTATTCTTCCAGCACCATGTTTTTCGCGGTTACCGCACTGTTGTAGGTGCCGCTCAGCGCGCTGGTCATCGTTACCGCAAGGGTGCAGTCGCTTCTGCGGAATTCCTGTGCCCATGACTCCGGCGCCGGACAGGCGGTGGAGGACGGGCCGCTGTAGCGTTTCATCTGCGCAAGCATTTCGTTCACGTCCAGACTGTCGTCGTCCACGTATTCCGTGCCGCCCACATTGATTTTAAGCGGTACCACCGCAAAGTGGAGCCCCATTCCCTGAAACGCCTGGGACGACAGATCGCACGAACTGTCGGAAACCATGCCC
>JAAYUL010000105.1 GCA_012517675.1 Clostridiales bacterium
GCGAAGGGGTTTTGCCGCTGATGGAAGAGCTCGCCCGGTTCGACCCGGAATCGGCCCGGCGCATTCATCCGAACAACATTCCGCGCGTGATCCGCGCGATTGAAATTTACCGCACCTCGGGAATCACCATGACGGAGCAGCTGAAACGCTCCCGCGCGGTGCCTTCGCCGTACCGTTCCTGCGTGATCGGCCTGGATTATCAAAACCGTCGGACATTATACGACCGAATCGACCGCCGTGTGGATGATATGATAAAAAGCGGCCTTCCGGAGGAAGCAAAGCGGATTTTCGAAGCGGACGGCGCGCAGACGGCGCGTCAGGCCATCGGCTACAAGGAGCTGTTCCCTTATTTTCAGGGGAACTGCACGCTGGATGAGGCGGTGGAGAAAATCAAGCGGGAAACGCGGCGCTATGCCAAGCGCCAGCTCACGTGGTTCCGCCGCGACGGGGAGATCCGCTGGATCATGGCGGACGGGCTTTCCTTTTCGCAGATCGCCGGACAGGCGGTACAAATCGTTTCAAAAGAACTGGGGCGCGAGGCGCAATAATCATGCAAGGAAGTGAATCGGCGTGAACAATCCTTTTGTCAGGAAACTGGGTTCCACACTGCTGGCCCTGCTGCTGCTTTTTTATCTCGGGTATCAGATTTACAGCTCGCATCATTCGGCGGTTCAGACGGAAACGGCCGTCTACGCCACGTCGCAGGAATCCGTTCAGGTCAGCGGCATCGCGGTCCGCAAGGAAAAAGTCGTCACGAACAGCATGAGCGGCGTGGTCTACTACACCATTTCCAACGGGGGCAAGGTGGCAAACGGGGAAGAGGTGGCGCGGATTTACGCGAACGCGCAGAGCGCGGCCGCCCAGGACCAGATTCAGGCGCTGGATTCGGAAATCGCCAAGCTGGAGAATATTTCCGCTCCCGGCAACACCTACGAAGCGAATCCGGACTCGCTGAACAAGCAGATCACCCTTCAGCTTGCGAATCTGCTGGAGCAAGTGAACGAGCGGCAGCTGGAAAGCGTGGAGGATGAACGGGACGATCTTCTTTCCCTGATCAATGAGCGGCAGATTGTGACCAACCGGGTGACGGGGTTCGCGGACCGGATCAGCGCGCTGAAAAAGCAGCGCAGCGCGCTTGCCGCTTCCAGCCCGACGGGTTCCATCAAGGCCCCGTGCGCCGGCTATTTTATCCGTTCGGCGGACGGCTGCGAAACGCTGATCAATTATGAGGAAGTGAAGGATCTGACCGTCGGGCAGATCCGCTCCGCCCAGAGCGCGAAGCCCACCGTGCCGGCGAACAGCGTGGGGAAAATCAGCTCCGAATACAACTGGTACTTTTTGTTTGTCGTTTCAGAAAACGAAGCGCAGCTGTTCGGGCTGGACGATTCCGTTTCCATCCTGTTTCCGTTCAGCTCCAGCGAATCCGTCGCGGCTACCGTTGCCGCGGTGAACAAAGACGCGGACACGGGAGATACGGCGGTCATCCTGCAGAGCAACCGGATGACCGAGGCGCTTGCGTCCATCCGCAACGCCGAGGCGCAGGTGCAGCTCAGCGAGCACACGGGCATCCGCGTGAGCCAGAAGGCGATTCATTTTGCGCAGGTCAGCAAAACGACCACGGACAAAAACAAGAAAAAGACAACCGTCAAAAAAGAGGTGCGGGGCGTTTATGTCATGCACGGCAATGAAATCCAGTTCTGCGAAATCGTGCCGCTTTACAGCACGGACACCTATGTCATTTGCGACGCCAATCCGGACATGGATTCCCTGATGACGACAAGCACCGTAAAGCTTTCAGACGAGGTTGTGGTGGAAGGGACGGATTTATACGATGGAAAAGTTGTCAGATGAACTGGAACAGAGAAAGAAAGACCTGGAGGAAAACCTGAAAACAGTCCGGGAAAAAATGGCGGAAGCCGCGGTAAAATCCGGGCGTTCCCCCGGCGAAATCACGCTGTTGGCCGCGACCAAAACGGTCCCCGTCGAGCTGATCAACCACGGCATCTCGCTCGGAATCGACCATATAGGGGAAAACCGGGTGCAGGAGCTCTGCGAAAAATACCCGGAATACGATCTTTCCCGCTGCGAGCTGCATATGATCGGCCGCCTTCAGACCAATAAAGTAAAAAACATCATCGGCAGGGTGAGCATGATACAGTCGGTGGACAGCGTGAAGCTGGCCGAAACCATTTCCCGCCTGTCCGCGCAGAAGGAGCTTTCCACAGACGTGCTGATTGAGGTTAACATCGGCCGGGAGGCGAACAAATCGGGCGTCCTGCCCGAAGCGCTGGAGGAGCTTTTGCTCCAGACGGCGGCGATGCCGTCCGTTCGCGTGCGCGGTTTGATGGCGATTCCCCCGGCACAGGCGTCCGAAACCGAAACAATGGGTTATTTTTCAAAGATGTACAAATATTTTGTTGACATAAAGGCTAAAAAATTAGATAATGTGAATATGATTTATTTATCCATGGGAATGTCGTCGGATTATGACCGAGCCATTCTGGCCGGCGCCAATCTGGTGCGCGTCGGCTCGGCTTTATTCGGGGCCAGGACCTACACAAAATAATGAAGAATAAAAAATGACAGGGAGGCTGTATTATGGCTGGCTTAGTTGAAAAGATTAAGGGAATGTGGAATCCGCCGGACGACGAGTACGACTACGAC
>JAAYUL010000106.1 GCA_012517675.1 Clostridiales bacterium
AAATGCCATGCTGACGGATGAAAATTTTGATTTAATTGAGTCGGACCTTTCCATAGAGGGAGAAACCATCGCGCGGGTCGGAAAAAATCTGCCCGGGGAAGCGATCGACCTGACCGGCTGCACGATTGTTCCGGGATTTGTGGACATCCACATCCACGCCGCGGTCGGCGCGGACACCTGCGACGCAAACCCGCGGGGGCTGGAAAAAATGAGCGAATACCTTGTGGCCAGGGGAGTGACCACCTTCTGCCCCACCACCATGACGGTTTCGCATGAGGAGATTGAGAATGCGCTTGCCGCGGTGAAGCAGGCGATGGAACGCCCGCAGAAGGGTGCGGTCATTGCCGGGGTCAATATGGAGGGCCCGTACATTTCGATTCACCGCAAGGGCGCCCAGGACGGAAAGTATGTGAAAAATCCTGATTTTGAGGAATTTCAAGGGTTTTATGACGGCTGCGGCGGCATCATCAAGCTGGTCGACATTGCGCCGGAATGCGCGGGCGCGGAGGATTTTATTCCCAGGGCGGCCAGGCTCTGCACGGTTTCCATCGCCCACACCATGGCGGATTACGACACGGCCAAGCGCGCCTTTGACCTCGGCATTACTCATGCGACGCACCTTTACAACGCCATGCCGGGCCTCTCCCACAGGGAGCCGGGCGTGGTGGGGGCTGTGTTCGACGACAGCCGGATCCGCGCGGAGATTATCTGCGACGGGTTCCATATCGTTCCGGCGGTCCTGCGCATCACCTTTCAAATGCTCGGGGAAGACAGGACCGTCATCATCAGCGACTCCATGCGGGCCGCCGGAGAACCCGACGGCGTTTACACGCTGGGCGGGCAGGAGGTCTTTGTCAAAAACGGGCAGGCAAGGCTTGCGGACGGCACCATCGCCGGTTCCACCACGAACTTGTACCAGGAAGTGAAAAATCTTCTGCAGTGGGGCGTTCCGTTCCGTCAGGTCATCAAGTCGGCGACCATTAACCCCGCGAAAGAAATCCGGATGGCGGATCGAATCGGCAGCATTCAGGAGGGCAAATACGCCGACCTGGTCGTGCTGGACGCGGACCGGAACATTCGGATGGTTTTCGTCCGTGGAAAAATCAAGGCGGACAACCGCTGAAAGGCAGATCAAAAAATCCCGCCGGAATTGAACCGGCGGGATTTTTATATGCTGGGAGCATTTTATTTTAATATGCGTACCCGGATGATTTCCGGCAGCTTTTCGATGTTTTCCGCGGTGGTTTCCTTTACGTTGCCGGTCACGTCCAAGATGGTGTAGGCGTAATCCTTTTTGGATTTGCTCTGCATATCCTCAATGTTGATTCCCGCGTTCGCGAGCGCGCCGGAAAGCAGGCTGATGGTGTTCGGCACGTTGCGGTGCAGAATGCAGATCCGCACGGAGTCCGGGTTGCGCGGCATGCGGACCGCCGGCATGTTGACGGAATTTTTAATGTTTCCGTTTTCCAGGTAATCGCGGAGCTCCATGGCCGCCATGCACGCGCAGTTGTCTTCCGATTCCGGTGTGGAAGCGCCCAGATGCGGAATGGAAATCACGCCCTCCACGCCGAGCACCTCGTCGTTCGGAAAGTCGGTCGCGTAGGCCGCCATCTTGCCGCTGCCCAGAGCCTCCACCACGTCCGCGGAGTTTACCAGCTCGCCGCGCGCGAAGTTGAGAATTCGCACCCCGTCCTTCATTTTCGCGATGGACTCCGCGTTGACCATATATTTCGTGTCGGGAGTCAGCGGAACGTGAACGGTGATATAGTCGCAGGAAGCGAAAATTTCATCCAGCGTGCGGGCATGCCTGACGGAGCGGGAAAGGCCCCAGGCCGCATCCACGGAAAGATACGGGTCGTATCCGTAAACCTCCATGCCGAGGCTGTTGGCGGCGTTCGCCACCAGAATGCCGATGGCGCCCAGCCCGATGACGCCGAGCGTTTTGCCGCTGATTTCCGGCCCGGCAAACGCGCTTTTTCCTTTTTCCACCAGCTTGCCGACCTCAGCGCCCTTGCCCTTCAGGGTTTTCGCCCATTCAATGGCGT
>JAAYUL010000107.1 GCA_012517675.1 Clostridiales bacterium
CAAAACACGTAAGAAGATAACAGAAGGCCCGGAAAGCGGATGCTTTCCGGGCCTTCTTTATTCGCCGTATGCCGGGACGGGTTCACACAGAAACACGTCCGCATACCGTTTGTGAAGCCGCTCTTCACACCGCCGCGCGGCATCCTCCGTTTCAAAGACGCCGAACACCGCCGAACCGCTTCCGGTCATGCAGGCGCCGAGGGCGCCCGCGCCGCGCATGGCCGTTTGAATCAGCGCGATTTCCGGCAGGCCGACCACCCGTTCAAAGTCGTTGCCGAGGGATTCCGCCACGCGCCGCAGACTTTCGCTTTTCAGCGCGGCAAGCATGGCCCGCGTGGCATTGCCCCGGATACCGGAAGAGTCCGCGAGCGCAAAGGCTTTTCCGGTATTCACCCCGGCGGGCGGCTTGCAGACGACAAAATAAGCGTGCGGCATCGGTTCCAGGGGCGTAAGGATTTCCCCGATCCCTTCGGCAAGCGCGGTGCCGCCCATTACGCAGAACGGCACGTCCGCGCCGACCTTGACTCCCAGCTCGCACAGCGCCCGGGCGGAATATCCGGTTCCGTAATGCCGGTTCAGCGCACGGAGCACCGCGGCGGCGTCCGCGCTGCCGCCCCCCATCCCGGCCTGGGAAGGGATGCGCTTTTCGACTTCAGCCGCAACACGGGGAGAAATGCCCGAATATTCAAAGAAAACGGAAGCCGCCCGGTAAACCGTATTGGTTTCGCCGCACGGCACGTCCCGCCGCCCGCAGAAGACACGGATTCCCGGGGTTTCCCAGTCAAGGCGGATCCGGTCGCACAGCGAAACGGACTGCATCACCATGCGCAGCAGGTGATAACCGTCCTCCCGTTTCCCGGCAAAGTCAAGGGTCAGGTTCAGTTTGGCACAGGCGCTGATCATTTCGGACATATCGAATAATCCCTTTATTTAAGCGTTTTGATAAAATGCTCCATCCTTGAGAGCGCTTCCGTAATATGCTTGATGGAATAGGAATAGGAAACGCGCACAAAGCCCTCGCCGCAGTCGCCGAACGCAGTGCCCGGCACCACCGCCACATGCTCCGCGTAAAGCAGCTTCTGGCAGAATTCCTCGGAAGTCATTCCGAGGCTCTTCACGCAGGGGAACACATAAAACGCGCCCTCCGGCTCAAAACAGGAAAGCCCCATGGAATTGAAGCCGTCCACGATCAGGCGGCGGCGCATATCGTATTGCTCGCGCATATAGTCGATATCCCCGTCCCCGTTCTTCAGAGCCTCAATGGCGGCGTACTGCGCCATGGTGGGGGCGCTCATAATGCCGTACTGGTGCAGCTTGGTCATCTGGCCGATGATCTCCTTCGGGCCGGCCGCGAAGCCGAGGCGCCAGCCCGTCATGGCAAACGCCTTGGAAAACCCGTTGACAACGACCGTGCGTTCCTTCATTCCCTCAATGGAGGAGAAACACACGTGGCGGGAATCGCCATAGGTCAGCTCGCCGTAAATCTCATCGGAAAGCACCATCAGATTGTGCTCGCGCACCACCTGCGCGATTTCGTTCAGGTGTTCGCGGCGCATCACGGCGCCGGTGGGGTTGTTGGGGAACGGAAGAATGAGCAGCTTTGTTTTGGGCGTGATCTTCGCGCGGAGGTCGCGCGCGGTCAGGCGGAACTGATCCTCTTCC